>DAOOQY010001037.1:0-1037 GCA_035389025.1 Verrucomicrobiota bacterium | reverse complement strand
TCTGCTTCAGCCGTTCAAGGTACGCGGGCTCCCAGTTGGCTTCGATTTCGTGGTCCTCGTACCACAGGGCTGCATCCACTCCGTCATCAAAGACCTCGGCCTGGATCTGAGGCACGGACCTGGCCATGGCTCTGTCACGGTCAACCGCCCAAGTAACCAGGGTCGAGACGCTCAGCAGAAGCGCACCGACAAAACACCGCCGAGCCCATTGCCCCAGGAACGTCCGATGATTCTGTTGCTTTCTATTCATGATGTTTGTTGTTGGGGGGTGTTGAATTCAACAGAGGGTACGTAACGGAAAGATCACCACAGCAAGCATCGCTCGCCCGGTCGAATCGGTGGCAGTGGGCCTGGCGGAGAAGAGAGCGTTGACGCTTCTGTGCGGTTCCCGTGCCCCCTTCATGCGAATCGGAATCAACAGTCGCACGCATTGCTCCTCCCGGTTCAACACCCCTGCGCGGCGACTCCAGCCGGGCGCGATAAAACCTCGTCGAGGACCCGGGCGGCGATCCGAGGCGCACAGACGCAGGACCCGCGTCGGAAAGAGCGACTCTCAAAAACTGTGTCCAGGGTCCGAAGACTGGATTCTCCGCCACCTCGATCACGGCCGTCCCGGACGACGGGCTGGCCAAGTGAAGCACGAGGCTGCGGTCGCTCCGCGAAATCCGCATCTCAACGGGCCACATCAAGGCGGACTCGGCCACGATCCGTTCCTGACCGCGCAAGTCAACCTCGACGAGGCGGTAACGCAGGTCCACAGCAGGCTCGACGATGTCCATCACGCGATAGACTTGGGGCCGGGCGTCCTGAGCGGCAGCGGGGACCAATGCAGGGGCGACACGTTGCCAAGCGGCCTCGTCCGCGCTTCTCTCCAGGTAGAAGCCAATGACCTGCACTTCGACCAGCGTTTGCCACTCGATGGCGATTTGATCCGGGCCAAGGAGTGTGGACCGGAACCAGGCCAGGCTGGCGGCGGTCGGAGCCGCCTTGACGAATGACAGCACCAGGTCGGTACCCACCACACTCAACTCGAAGCG
>DAOOQY010001036.1:0-1095 GCA_035389025.1 Verrucomicrobiota bacterium | reverse complement strand
CATCCGGAGGGGTGTGCGACTGATGATCATGGTGAAAGCTCAGGCTATGATGTCGAATCCTGAATGCCGTTCGCTTCGAATTCACGCGCTGCCCCTCGTGTGTCCGAGCAAACCCGGCGCGCGTTGCCTGCGCTCACGATGCACTGAACGGCCTCGGTCAGAGTCTCGAACACATGATCCGGCCGGGATTCGAACTTGCCGTCCCGTCCGGCGTGTCCGGTCCGGACCAAGATCGAGCGGACGCCCGCATTCGAGGCCGTGGCGAGGTCCGTGGTGCTGTCGCCAACGAACCAGGAGGCACGCAGGTCGATATTGAGATCGTGCGCGGCCCGCAGCACCAGGCCCGGCTTGGGCTTGCGACAGGCGCAGTCGAGCTTCAAATCCGGGCGTTCGCCGGGAAAACCGCGCTCGGGATGGTGCGGACACCAGTAGATGCGGTCGACGAAGGCGTGCGCGGCGCCGAGGAGCGTTTCGAGCTTGTTATGGACGCGCTGGACATCGGCCTCGGTGCAGAAGCCCTTCGCCACCACCGGTTGGTTGGTGACGACCACCACGCGCCAGCCGTTGTGATTGAGTTCGCGAATGGCGGCGGGTACGCCGGGCAACAACTCGAGTCGATCGGGCGCGCAAACGCCCCCCACCTCCCGGTTGAGAGTGCCGTCGCGATCGAGGAAGACCGCCTTCTGCGGCACGGCGAGGCTGCTGGCCGCCACCACGCCCGCCTCGTACTCCCGGCAGACCCGCGCGTAGCGGTCCGGCGTGCCAATGTCCTTGATGTACTCGGGGCTTCGATAGCCGAGCAGCCTGTTCCCTCGATCGAGCATGGCCGGAAACAGGTCCTGGCCGAAATCGAGCGCCTTGTTCGTGTCAGCCCATGGGCTCAAGGCAGACCGCTCGACGACGTACAACGCCGCATTCACCAGGTTCTGAAACAAGGCCTCCGGCGGATGCGGGCGATGGTGAAACCCGCGAATCCAGTCCCGATCGTCCACATCGACCAGATCGGAATCGAGGGGGTGATCGTTGGGGTGGAGCAAGAGGGTGGCCGCCGCGCCGGCCTCGACGTGCGCGCGCCACATCCTGTCGAGGTCGACG
>DAOOQY010001035.1:0-1117 GCA_035389025.1 Verrucomicrobiota bacterium | reverse complement strand
GCGTTTTACCGGGCCCATGAGGGCCGGCACTCCGTGCCCGTGATGCGGGCCAAGGCATTCCACCACCTTTGCGAGCACAAGGCGGTCTGGATCGGCGAGGACGAACTGATCGTCGGCGAGCGCGGGCCTGCCCCGAAGGCGGTGCCGACCTTTCCCGAACTGACCTGCCACAGTCTGGATGACCTGCGGATTCTCGATTCGAGGGCCAAGACCTGGTACCGCGTGCCTGAGGAATGTCTGCGGGCCTACGAGGCGGAGGTGATCCCCTATTGGCACGGGCGGTCGATGCGCGACAGGGTTTTCGCGGAGCTGCCGGCGGATTGGCACGAGGCATACGGCGCCGGGCTGTTCACCGAGTTCATGGAGCAACGCGCGCCCGGGCACACGGTGCTCGATGGCAAGATTTACGCGAAGGGCATGCTGGATTTCAAGAGGGAGATCGCCCAGGCGATTGGGCGGCTCGACTTCCTGTCCGATCCGCTTGCGCTCGACCGGCTCGAAGCGCTCAAGTCGTTCGACATCGCTTGCGACGCCGTGATGCTCTATGCGCGGCGCCACGCGGAGCGGGCTCGGGAATTGGCGGGGCAGGAGAGTGATCCGAAGCGGCGGGCCGAGCTGGAGAAGATCGCGGCTGTCTGTTCGCACGTGCCGGCGCATGCCCCCCGGGATTTCCAGGAGGCCATTCAGTATTACTGGTTCTGCCATCTGGCCGTGATCACGGAACTCAACGGCTGGGACTCGTTCAACCCGGGGCATCTCGACCAGCACTTGCAGCCCTTTTTCGAGCGCGGTCTTGCGGACGGCACGCTGACGCGCGCGGGCGCGCGTGAACTGCTCGAGTGTCTGTTCGTCAAGTTCAACAACCATCCCGCCCCGCCCAAGGTGGGCGTGACGGCGGCAGAGAGCGGCACGTACACCGACTTCGCCAATATCAACATCGGCGGACTCCTGCCCGATGGTTCCGATGGCTCGAACGAGGTGTCCCACATCCTCCTCGATATTGTCGACGAGATGCACCTGCTTCAGCCGAGCACCAACATCCAGCTCTCTCGCAAGAGCCCCGACGCCTTGCTCGAACACGCTCTACGCGTTCTGCGCAAGGGATATGGATTCCCGA
>DAOOQY010001034.1:0-1129 GCA_035389025.1 Verrucomicrobiota bacterium | reverse complement strand
TCCCGCCGATCTGCTCGATCAGCCATGCCTCGGCCGCCCGCACACGGGTTGCGGTGGGCGGCGTTTCGGGCTCGACTGGATTGGGCAGCCAACCGCTCAGGCCGGGGAAGTGTTTGCCCAGGACATCGGCGTCGGTCGTGTTGATGGCGGCATGGCAGACGCCCGGCGACGCGGCCAGAACCGTGTTCGCGAGCACATCGAGCCGGCTCGACCGGCCCTCGGGTTTGCGCGTGAAGTGATGCCAGCGGTTGTCGAACCACCAGTCGTGGTGGTGCGCGATCAGGGGAATGCCGAGGCTGTGGCAAGCGAAGGCGAGGCGGCGGGCAAGGCGCAGGTTGCGGCCCAGGCCAAGGTTGTGCGCCCAGACCAGGCAGTTGTTCTCCGAGGTCTCCACCAACAGCCTCCTCATGCCGTCCAGGATCGCACGATCGATCGCGCGCCCGTTCATGTCCAATTCCGACACGTAGCCGAAGGCGGGCTCGACGAGGACCTTGACGGGCGTGCGACCGAGTCGGCGTCGGAAGCCGCGCAACCAGTCGGCATCGGGCGCCTCGCCTGTGCCAAGCACCACGGCGCTGACGGGCTCGGGCGCAAGTCGGACCAGGTGGGGCGTGGCCAGCTCGATCACGCGCCGGACGCCGCCTGGCCGCAGATGGTAATGCACGACGGTCAAGTACACAGCGGATGCAGTGTCTCACCGGGGCCAAAAGGTGGCGAACACTTTTGAGACGACAGGGAAGGCTTGACGCGTTCGCGGCTCGCGGGCCAGCATTCGTCAAGTGGGGCGCTTTGACGACGTCATTCGGTCATTCGGTGCATTGGGGGCGCGCGGAAAGGCCGGATGACCGGGCGAGCTTTCAGGATCAAGCACTATGTCAGACTTCTTCCAGACGGGGGCGGTGGCCACGTTGCACCGGTTGGGCAGGCCCAATGTCGAGCGGCTCGAACAGGAGTTGGAACGGTTCTCCGAAGAGAATCCGATCGCTCTCGTGCTGCCGTGCCATGTCCGCGAGTTGGGCACGCCGGCGCTGCGGCTCATCCTGAGCGAACTCAAGTCCGTGACCTACATCCAGCAGATCATCGTGGGCATCGACGGTTCGCAGACCGCGTTGCGCGCGGCCCAGTTTGC
>DAOOQY010001033.1:0-1159 GCA_035389025.1 Verrucomicrobiota bacterium | reverse complement strand
AAGTCCTGGGGGGCGTCCTGGAGTTGGGCGGCGGCGGGGTTTGAGATGTCGTAGAGTCGGAGCTTGTGATTGGCGGTGTCGGTCGAGCCGGCCTCGACAATGCCGAGGAGCGCGCGGGCGGGATCGAGGTCCAGCGCGGCGCCGACGATACCGGTGACCGTGGCGGTCACGGTGGCGGTGCCGGCATCGAGATCGAGCGTGAACTGCTTGAGATTGCCGCCGGCCTGTTTGGCCCAGAACGTGTTGCCAAGGCCCCAGGCCAATCCCCACCGCGTGTCGTCGGCCGCGCAATCGGTGACGATCTTCTGCGCGGTGAAAGCAATTCCATCCGCGGTGGTGAGCAGGGCGACGTTCTTGTCGCGTGTGCCGAGCAGAATCTGCGTGTTCGAGCCCGTGCCGCGCAGAACAAGGGAATCGCCAAACCGGCGGTTGTTGGCGACTCCGTCGGCTTCTGAAGGATCGCCGGAATAGACCAGCTCGGGCTGCGCCGCCTCGTCCGCCCAGCGATAGAGACGGTACGGGCCGCTGGCGCCGGTGGTGTCGACGGTCAGGTTGCCCACATAGATCACGCCGTCGCCGGTGGTCGCAACCATGTTGACCGCGAACGTGCCGCCGGTGATCACAGAAGTGTCAAAAGGAAGCGTCCCGAGTTCCGCGCCCGTGTTGGCATCCAGGATGTGCACCGCCGCCGAGTCGGTGCGGCTCGGCACGAGCAAGTGGTCGGTCGCGGAATTGTAAGCCAGACCACGCGTCAGGTGCGTGGTGTCGAGGAACGCGACATCACCCGGCGCGAGGCTCCATAGCGGTGTGAGTTGGTACGACTGCGCACGCGCGCTGAAGGTCAACGTCAGCCCCAGTACGATGAGAAGCAGGAATCGGACGACGGGGCAGGGATTGGGTGCGTTCGGGTGTTTCATCTCAGGATGTGTCGTTCGTTGTTGTTCATTTCGTCGTGGTCTCGGACGATGGCGCGGCGACCGCCGGGCCGGCATCCCCGTTTGCATGGATGCTGGCGCGCCGGAACTGCGTGCGTCAAGCGCATCCGGGTTCGAATCGGCCCAGCGCGGTAGAGCCGCGACCAACGGCCAGAGGGCCGAGCCATGACTTTAGGGTCTGTGCAAAAATTAATTCCGGTTTTGCTGGAGGGGATTTGGCTCGC
>DAOOQY010001032.1:0-1160 GCA_035389025.1 Verrucomicrobiota bacterium | reverse complement strand
ACCACACGTTCTTCGAGATGCTTGGGAACTGGAGTTTTGGGGACTACTTCAAACAGGAGGCCATCGCCTGGGCGTGGGAGTTGGTGACGGGCGTGTGGAAGTTTCCCAAGAATCGGCTCTACGCCACGGTGTACAAGCCCGGGCCGGGCGATCCGAGCGAGTTCGACCTCGAAGCCTACAAGCATTGGGAGCGCCTGTTCCTCGCGGCGGGCCTCGATCCGAAGGTGCATATTCGCACCGGCGGCAAACAGGACAATTTCTGGATGATGGGCGAGACGGGCCCCTGCGGCCCGTGCTCCGAACTGCACGTCGATCTGACGCCGGACGGCGACACCCACGGCGCGCTGGTGAACAAGGGCAGCGCGCGCTGCATCGAGATTTGGAACCTCGTGTTCATTCAGTACAACGCAAACCCCGACGGCACGTTCTCGCCGCTCCCGGCGCGGCACGTCGACACCGGCATGGGTTTCGAGCGCGTGACCGCCATCATTCAGAACACGCGGGGATTCACCGATTTCAGCCGCGTCATCTCGAACTACGAGACGGACATCTTTCGCCCCTTGTTTGACCGGCTCGAACAATTGAGCGGCCGGCGCTATGGGTCGACGCTGCCTCCGGCAGAATCCCAAATCTCAGACTTGGAATCTCAAATCGCCACGGATGTCGCTTTCCGGGTGATTGCGGATCACATCCGGACACTCAGCTTCTCGATTGCGGACGGGATTCAACCGGGCAACACCGACCGCCAGTACGTCCTGCGCCGCATTCTGCGGCGCGCCGTGCGGTATGGGCGCTCGCTCGGCCTGCACGAACCGTTTTTTTACAGGCTCGTCGAGGTGCTGACGGAGACGATGGGCGGCGTGTTCCCCGAGCTTCGGGCGAAGCAGCGCCATATCGAGGAGGTCATCCGCGTCGAGGAGGAGGCGTTCAACAAGACCTTGGACCGAGGGATCGAGCTGTTCGGTCAGGAAGTGGGGCGCCTCGAGAACAGCGCGGACACCCGTCGCGTCCCGCGACAGGTGCCCGGCGACTTCGCCTTCACCCTCTACGACACGTACGGATTTCCACTCGACCTGACCGAACTCATGGCGCGCGAGCGCGGCCTCACCGTCGACACCGACGGCTTCAATCGCCTGATGGACGAGCAACGGGACCGGGCG
>DAOOQY010001031.1:0-1186 GCA_035389025.1 Verrucomicrobiota bacterium | reverse complement strand
GTTCTTGTGAGTCCCACACTGGTGGACGCGCCGCGGATCTCGCTGTCGGCGTTGATGTTCGAGATCCGCGGCGCGTCCACCAGTGTGGGACTCACAAGAACACCTGCACATTGCCCGGCTTCTCCTTTGCGCAGCGGCGCTCGAGCTCCACCAGTCGGCGTGCGATCCAGCCGACATCAGCACGGTGTGCATGGCCGACCACAGCGAATCCCGGCATTTCGCAGCCTTCGCGGGCCAGCAAAGCGCAATCCCGGAGAAGCGTGTTTCTGTCGTCGTGGACGATGATCCAGCCCTCACGGCCAGCCATTCGCAGCCAGGGGAGGTCACTCTCGCCGTGTTGGGCGACGTACACCCCCTCGTGCCAGTCTTGAATCGGCATAACCACCGCACGGCTCCCCAACTGAGCCATCGCGGCGGCAACGGACGGGCTGATATGGGCATCAAGCAGGAATTTCACTCAGCCGGCGCACTTGGCGCAGCAGGTGCTTGACCTCGTCAAAGCCCATTGCCTCGTTGGCGGCGATCAGGGCTTCGACCTCTGCCCGGTGGCGCTGGTAGTATCCCTCGGCGGATGCCACGGCCTCAGGTAGAATATTCAGGTGTTGGGCGAGGTCATCGCCCCATCCCAGAGTGCGCGCCAGCGCCGCCAGGTGCCAAACCGCCAGACGCGTTCCGCGGACGACAGCGAACCGCCCCGCGGAGTTGGAGCGAAACTCCAGACACGGAAAATCGAGCAGGTCCAACCGCTCCTGCGCCCATTCGCGCGCCAACTCGTTGCGGGGGCGCCCGGCGGCAGCCTCATGACTGGCCAGGCGCACATCGTAATCGTCGGGCAGGTTGAACCGGACCGGTCGCCGACCAGTTGGACGAGGCGCTCGAACTGTCTTCACAGGGGGCCAGTCTAACACGCTCGGGCACACACGCAAGGACCCGTGCTGGACCGACCGGACGCAAGTCCTCCATGCCAGCGCCTCAGGACGTGATGAGATCATCCCTCCGCCCGCGCCTGGAAGCCTGGAAACGACGCGCGGGAATAGACGACACCGTTGAAAGCCTGAACAGTTCCTCCTCGACTTGGCTCTGCGCTGGTTTCGCTTCCGCCCCCGAATTCATAAGGCGCTCTTCCCTCTGTGTGCTCTGCGCCTCTGTGGTGAATCCCATTCGATGACTGTCACCGTTCCGGATT
>DAOOQY010001030.1:0-1265 GCA_035389025.1 Verrucomicrobiota bacterium | reverse complement strand
GGCCCGGCGAATGCCTGGTCGACAACGTCGAGGTCGTGCCCAGCACGGGCGGGAATCGGATTGCCAACCCGGGCTTCGAATCGGGACTCACGGGCTGGGTGATTCAGGGAAACCATCGGCGCAGCGAGGTCCAGGCCAACGGCGGGATCGACAACAGCCGATGTCTGCATGTGCGCGCGACGGGTCGTGGCGATACGGCGTGCAACCGCATTTACATCCCAATCTCGCCTGCCCTGACGCAGAACGCGACCGCCACCCTGCGCGCTCGAGTTCGATGGCTCAAGGGATGGCCTGAGTTCATGCTGCGCACGCGCGGCAGCTACCTCGAGGCCGCGGGGCGGATGGCGTTGCCATCCGATTTGGGGACGCCGGGCGCCCGCAACAGCCGCGCGGTGGCGAATGCGGGGCCGTCGATTGTCGAGGTCGTTCACACCCCGGTCCTGCCCGCCGCCAACCAGGCCGTCGTCGTCAGCGCCCGGCTGAGCGATCCGGATGGTCTGGGAGCGGTCCGCGTGCGATACCGCATCGATCCGGGCGGCACGACGAGCGACCTGGCGATGAAGGACGACGGGACGGCGGGCGATGCGATTGCCGGGGATGGTGTCTACTCGGCGCGGCTCAGCGGGAGGTCCTCGGGCACGCTGGTGGCTTTTTATGTCGAGGCGGCGGACAACGCGCAGACCTCGGCAACGGCGCGTTTTCCCGCGGACGCGCCGGATCGGGAGTGCCTTGTGCGGTGGGGCGAGACCCAGCCGGTGGGCAATCTGGGAGTGTATCGTCTCTGGCAGCGGCGCGCGGAATATGACTGGCTGCGGACGCGTGAACCGCTGGCCAACGACAACGTCGATTGCACGTTCGTCTATGACGACGGGCGGGTGGTGTACAACGTCGAGATGCGCGGCAAAGGGAGCCCGTGGCATGGCGGCAGCGTGGGCAGCGACTACATCTTCACCTTTCCCGGAGACGACCGGTTCCTGGGGGCGCGGGATGTGGCCTTGGTGACCGTGGGCAATCTGGGCAGTGACGACAGCGCCCAACGCGAGCAGGCGGCGTTTTGGATCGGGCGGCAAATGGGCATTCCGACCCTTCATCGCCGGCACGTGCTATTCTTCGAGAATGGCGCGCGCAAGCAGACTGTGTACGAGGACACCGAGGAACCGAGCGGTCGCTATGTGGATCGTTGGTGGCCGGCGGGCGAGGACGGCGACCTCTACAAGGTCGAGGACTGGTTCGAGTTCAACGACACGGGCAACAGTTTCACCTTC
>DAOOQY010001029.1:0-1324 GCA_035389025.1 Verrucomicrobiota bacterium | reverse complement strand
GGCGCGGTGCCACCCTCCCATCTCCCATCTCCCATCTCCGACACATCTCCGATCGGCGCTTGCACCGTCAGTCATCTTGCGGCATCAATGCAGGCATGTCACCTGCCTGCGCCACCCCAATCGCGGGCCCATTTGGGCGATGACGATGCCATGATCACTTCCCCCGATCCCGCAGCACCGCCCCGTCCCGGCGATGCCCCCGAGCCTCCGGGCGCCAACCATCTCCGCGTTGAAATCGAGCGCGATGCGGAAGGCAAACCGAGGGCTTTCACCCTCACACTTGCGGAACAAACCGTGGTGCTGCGTTCGGGCACAAGCTGGCTCAAGACCGACGAGTTCAAGTGGGTTACGCGCGGCTTGATCGAGGCCCCGCAGTCGTTCCAGGTCGAGCCGAATGGCACGGTCGACATCAATGGCGAGAAGATCGCTCTGGACGATCCCGAAGGCGCCGCCAAGCTCGAACACGAACTCAACAAACACCACGCTGTCGCGCCCAAGAAGAAGGCCGCCCCCAAGACCGTCGCGGCGCCGGACGTCTCCGGACCGCGCGTGCCGCATTTCGACGTCAAGCTCGATCAGTTCGGCCACCTGGTGATCGTCTGTACACGCGGTCTCGAGCGCGTGGAAACGGGGTTGCGCGGGCTGCCGTCGCTTGTTCAAAACCGGCTGATGCTGGCCCCGAAACAGTGCCACGTCGATCCGCTCCATCGCGGAATCGAGTTGGACGGAACATTCTATGAGGCGACTCAGGACGGCGCGCGCCAACTGGCCGAGACTCTCAACGCGCGCTACGCCCCGAGCCCGGAGGACGACCAGGACACGGCGATCGAAATCAAGGACAACCCCGCCGCTGCGACCGGTTTCGACATCCATTTCGTGACCGTGGTCTCAGGAGCCCGGTTCGAGGTCAAAGGCCACCTTTCCCAGGAGAAACTCGAACTGCTCCAGGACTCCGCAAAATGCGATCTGCTCCAGCCTGGCGTCATCTTGCGCCTGACTCCTCCTCACATGCTCTTTCGTCGGCGCCGCCCTGACGGCGGCGAAGAGCATATCCCGGAATTGCCCGACATCCAGTACCGGCGCATCACCGCCCCCGAACTGCAGCGGCTTTTCAACCACCCGATCATCCGACGAGGCGGCGAGTCGGCCGCGGCCGCAGCTCTGCATTCTCACGAACAGGACGACGACCTCGTCGAGTTGCGAGTGACCCGCAACCCGCAGAACAAGAAAGTCCTTTGGCTCGAAACCCCGACCACCGCCGGCGGCGCGACCGCGGGCCGCGCATTCACCCATCACAATATCGCCGATCTCCAGGAGGCCGGCG
>DAOOQY010001028.1:0-1347 GCA_035389025.1 Verrucomicrobiota bacterium | reverse complement strand
GCAGCCGGGGTCCGGTACTTCGGACCGGGCGTTCATCGGCCAGGCAAAATCCAGCTCCAGAGTGGCGAGACGCTCTATATCGCCGGTGGCGCGGTGGTTTACACCGCGGTCGAAGCGCGCGGGGCGTCGGGGGTGCGGATTCTGGGTCGGGGCATCATCGACACAAGCGAGTACGAGCGGGACAAGGGTGGCGGCTGTATCCGACTCACGGATTGTACGGATGTGAAGATCCAAGGCGTCATTCTGCGAGACCCAGACGTCTGGTGTTTGAGTGCGTTTGGATGCCGGGAGGTCGAGATCGCCAACGTCAAGCTGGTGGGCCTGTGGCGCTACAATGCCGACGGCATCGACATCTGCAACAGCCAGAACGTCGTGATCCGCGACTGCTTTGTCCGGGCATTTGACGACGCCATTGTGCTCAAGGGGCTCAACTGGGGACAGGGCGGCTTCCACCAGCGGCCAGTGCGCAACGTGCGCGTTCACGGGAACGTGATCTGGTGCGACTGGGGTCGCGCACTGGAGATCGGGGCCGAGACCTCGGCGCCCGAGATCGCGGCGGTTCGATTCCAGGACTGCGACATCATCCGCACGACGCATATTGCGATGGACATCCAGTGCGGTGACCGGGCGCTGGTGCACGAGATTCGGTATGAGAATATCCGGGTCGAGATCGACGACGCCTGTCCGGTTCCGCGGATGCAGGGCAGCCGGGAGGAGCGGTACGGGGAAGACCCCGCGGGTGCGCACGTGCCGAACCTGTTCGTGATTGTGATCGCCCAGAATCCCTACTCGAAAGACCCCGAGCGCGGCAGTGTGCGCGATGTGGTCTACTCGAACGTGTCTGTGGCGAGCAAACGCGTTCCCCGCTCGTTCTTCAACGGTCTGGATGGAGAGCACACGGTTGAGAACATCCTGATCGACAGCCTGCGGTTCAACGGCGAGCCTGTGGTCAGTGCCGCCGCCGCGAACCTGTCGGTTGGGCGGCACGTGAGCAACGTGCAGTTTCGCGGCTCTGAGAATTGATGGTGTTCCTCAGCCAAAGGACGGGGGCAGCACTTACTGAGGAATCAGCGAGATGGTAGGCCACGCGCCGGCCATCCGGGCTGAGGCTGAGTCCGCAGGGCAAGCCTTCGCCGAGCCGGGTGAACTCGCGAGCCTGGCTGCCGTCGAGGTTCATGGGGTGGGGAGGGATGTCACTTGGCGCTGGCGGAGGAAGTCGTTTCCGTGGTCGTCGTTCATGCGAAACGTGAGGAGGGCTTCGCGCCCCCGGCGTTTCGCCTCCGCCCGCCTTGGGGTCTGTGCAAAAATTACTTCCGATTTTGGCGGGAGCGCCACCGGGCCAGATGC
>DAOOQY010001027.1:0-1383 GCA_035389025.1 Verrucomicrobiota bacterium | reverse complement strand
GACACCGTGGTCGCGGCGGGCGGCGACGGAACGGTCAACGAAGTGCTCAATGGCATCGCCGGCGTCGAACACGGCCTTGAACGGGCGCGTCTGGGCATCCTCCCGCTGGGGACCATGAATGTCTTCGCGCGGGAACTGGCTTTGCCGTTGAACCCAGACGCCGCCTGGCGCCTGCTCCGCGAGGGCAATGAAACCACGATCGACCTGCCCTGGGCGGAATTCGAGGTCGAGGGCCGAACAACCCGTCGCTGCTTCGCACAACTCGCCGGGGCGGGTCTGGACTCGCGCGCCATCGGGTTCGTCGACTGGACCTGGAAGACGCGGATCGGTTCTCTGGCGTATGGGGTCGCCGGTTTGCGGGCGATGATGGGCCCGCAGCCGCTGGTGACAGTGGCGCTTCCGGACGGCACGACGTCGAGCGGGGAGTTGGTGCTGGTGGGCAACGGGACACTCTACGGCGGGTCTGTGACGATGTTCCCAGGCGCCAGTCTGCGCGACGGCCAACTCGAGATACGGGTGCTGCCCCGGATCGGAGTCGTCGCCATGGCCAGCTTCGCCCGCTCCTGGCTGTTCCGGGGCGGATTCGCCGTGCCGGGCGAACGGCATCTGCGTGCGGATCGGTTCACGCTGACAAGCGGCGAGGCCGTTCCGTTTCAGGTGGACGGCGACATTGCCGGCCCGCTCCCGGCCCGCTTCTCGGTCGCGGCGCACGCTCTTCGAGTGGTCGCGCCTTGAAGCCCGGCGAGAGGCATGCGCGTCAGGCAATGGATTCCAGGCTACGGCTTGGGTGCGGGGGGCGGCAGGCTTTGTCCGTCCACTTCCGAGGGGGTGACTCTTTCGAGAATGATGCCAAAGGGCGTGTGGACCTCGACCCTCAATCGGAACTGGCTTTCGTCTTCGATCGGGGCCAGATCGACAAACACCCGGATGTCGCGCGCCTCGAGACGGTCCACGACCTCGGGGGTCCCGCTGACCTGCACGTCCACGGTGTTGGGGTCCACCCGCACGGCACGCCGATCTTCCGCGCTGGTCATGATTGTGATCGGCAGTTGGCGGAGCACGCGCGACCCTCTGGGCTGATCGCGCGACGGTGTCCCCGACTTGAGGGTCATCCAGACCACCGCCGCGGAGACAAGAGCGGCCACCTTCCACCGCACGTTGTGCGTCAGGATGCGGGGCAGGCGCATACAATCAGTCCGTTTTCGCCCGCGCGGGTTTGACGACGCCGGCGGTGGGCTCGCGGGTAACGAGGGCGCGCAGCCACTCCCCCACGGTGCGCGAGCGGGGGATGCGCACCAGGACTGAGGTGAGGAAAGACCGCAGCTCCTCGAATGTGACTCCGCGGACCAACTGTCCCTTGTAGGCGTAGGACACGGCCCCGGT
>DAOOQY010001026.1:0-1385 GCA_035389025.1 Verrucomicrobiota bacterium | reverse complement strand
AATGCCGACGTCCGGACTCGCTTCCCGCGACTCGACAAACAGCGTCTGGCCCTCGGCGTCGGGCGGCGGGTTCCGCAAGGCGGCCTCGTACTCGAATGTGTCCACCTGGAATCCGCCCCCCTGGCCCGATTGGCTCAAACGGACAAAGACCTGGTCGGCCGGCAACAGCGACTGCGGCAGGTCGGCCCGCCCGCCCAGCTTCTGGCCGTCGAACTCCGCCACAGCTACCCAGGACTGTCCGTCCCGACTCGCATCGATCCGGAACACACCCGCCGTGTAGTGATTGATGGCCGCGCGCAGACTGGCGGACACTTGGGGACTGCCGGACACGGCGAACCGATAGATCACCTCGGCGCCCGGCCAGAACACCCAGCGGTTCGAGTTGAATCCGGCCTGATTCGTCACCAGCGGGCGATGGTAATTGGCCCCGCGCCAGTTCAGGTTCGGCTCGAACCGATACACCCCGGCGCGAATGCTCTCGGCCTCGCCCAACTCGATGCCCGGAGCCATTGCGGCGTGCGCCGCAAACACCGGAACCAGTTCGACACAGTCGAAATCCAGTCGTCCGCCGACCTCCCATTGCCCGAGTCGCGCGAAATCGCGCGGGTTGTTGTGCGGGTTGATGAAGATGAACTCCTCACGCCCCCAACGATGGCCGAGCGGGAAATCCCGATTCACCCGGCTCGGCCCGGACATCGCAGTCCCCCCGCGCGCCTCGGCCGCGCGTCGTCCCATGAAGCCAAAGCAGTACAGGCCCCCGGGCTGCAGCGCCAAATCCGCCGTCCGCCACCAGTTGGGTTCCTTGCCATCGCCTTCGAGCGCAATGCAGACCTGGCCGTCGGCAGCGTTGCCTTCAGCGCGCACGACGCGGCCGTTGCCGCCCGAAAGGGTCCATCCTTCGACGCGATCCTGCGATCGCTCGAAGCTCGGGTTGGGCATGAGGTTCTGGCCGAGACACGCGGCGTCGAACGTAAAAACGGCGCCCGCCCAGGCAATGAGGAGAACGGTGTTCTTCATGGTCAATTCTGCGTCTGGCCATACGCCCATTGATCCAGGCTGACAACAGGAATTCACTGCCCATTTCACTGTCGCCAGGGATAACGCTTCCAGTGATCCTCGATGCGGGAAAGCGGGAATCAGCCCGCGGGAAAGCCGGCAGAAGGCCCGCAGGAAAGAGTTGAACCGGGCCGAGCCGACGGCCCATGCTGGCCGGTGCTGGGCATGGCGCGCCGGAAATCTGTGTCCTCGTCCCCTCATGCGATGTCCCGGCTTGGCCGGCATGGGCCCGCCGAGGCGCCCGGCAGGCGCCACAACGCGATGTGAGCTATGCGGAAGAGAAGAAGCAAGCGGCTCGCCAGGTTCCTCGCCATTGCCGCGCTGGTGTG
>DAOOQY010001025.1:0-1390 GCA_035389025.1 Verrucomicrobiota bacterium | reverse complement strand
CCTTGCTGCCGGTGATGTTGACGTCACTCTTTGCATTGAGCACGCCGGTGGCGGTCATTGGGCCGAGGACGTTCACTTGGGCGCTGGCGATCACATTGCCGTACACCGACAGGCTGCCATTCGCGATCATGCTGCCGTCGAAGACCGAGGCCGCAGCCGCGTGGAAAGTATCGTACACTCCTGCCTGGCCTCGAACGGTGAGGCTGCCGTTGGTAATGGTCAGGCTGCCGGTCAGAGTCTGCGAAGTCTGCTTGACCTTCAGAAAATCGGTGGTGGACATGCTGTCAAACTTCGTGGCGTTGTCGGCTTTCAAAGCCGAGCTGGCGCTGGCCGCCTGGGTGGCGTTGTCGGCCGAGGTGGCATGGTCCGCCCAAGTGGCCTGATGGGCGTGGATAGCATAGGGCGCCGTGGCCAGCTTCTGGCGCGGAGTGATCTCGACGGGCGAACTAATCTGGGTGTCGGGATTGCGCACGATGGTTAGTCCGAGATAGCGGTCCGTCCCGGCGAATGCATCGAGGATGCTGTTGACCGCGGGGCTGCCCGGCACGTCGCCGTCGTTGGTCAACAGCACATTGAACATGCCGTTGGTGACCACGTGCAGAGGGAACGTTCGCCCCCAGATGTAATTCGCGCTGTCGCTCTTGATCGCGTCATTCCAGATGCGGAACTGGATTTCGTAGTACCCGCTCTTGACGACATTGCCCAGGTTGTCGGTGAGTTTGCCCTGGTAGTTGATGGCGGCGGGCACGGTCTCCCCCGCCTTCAGGGGACCCGCCGCCGCCAGCACAGCCAGGGCGAGTGCGGCCACCCAGGGCACGCAGGCGCCACGCCGCACGCTCTGGTTCGATGGGCTCGGACGATCGCAGGCGGGTTCGCAGGGTATGCGACACGGACCCCTCACCCCGGCCCTCTCCCATCCGATGGGAGAGGGTGTCCCGCGTTGCGGGACGGGTGAGGGTGACGGTGTCGAGTATTCCGGGACTGCTCCTGTAAACCTCAGAGTGGGATGTGCCCTCATGGTATGATGCCTTGCAGTTGGTTGATCCGGCTGATGCGTTCGAGTGAGAAAGCGCCCCGGACGAGAACCGGTTGGGCGCGCAATCCTGTGAGTTCCTCCTGGTACATGCCGCTGAACTGGTCCACGCCGTAATAGGGATTGGCGGAGGTGTTTGTGACGGCGTCGAAGGTGAGCGTGAAGTTCCGTGCGATTGTGCGGGTCTCCACGGCGTTGGTGTAAGACTCGAAGTCCCAGTTCTTGTTGTCGTGCATCGGGTGGTAGCGATGCAGAAAGGGATTGGAGGGGGCGTCAAACGCGACGGTCACCGTGCCGGTCAGCGCGTTGCTAAAGCTGCCGGTCAACGCCACCGGCGCCATCACCGGGAACGCCACC
>DAOOQY010001024.1:0-1397 GCA_035389025.1 Verrucomicrobiota bacterium | reverse complement strand
CCGACCTCACCGCCGAAGCGCTCGCGTGCCTGGTCGAGGTCACCGCCGCGGCCGGCAGCACGCCGGTCGCGACTGCCTAACCCACGGAAGGAACCGGATGAGCTCCATTGTCGATGTCGTCGCTCGGGAAATCCTCGATTCGCGCGGTAACCCCACGGTCGAGGCCGATGTACTGCTGGAATCCGGCGTAAGCGGCCGTGCCGTTGCTCCATTGATAACTGTTGACGACGTAGTTGCCGTTGGCCAGTGCCGTGATGCCGCCATAGCCGACCTGATCGTTCTTGGTTGTCCCCACCAGCGAGTTGGAGGAAGAAACCGGACCGATGACACCCTTTGTTCCGTCGCCCCAGGTGACGGCGCCGGCGTAAGTGGCCGTGCCGTTGTTCCATTGATAACTGCGGACTACGTAATTGCCGTTGCTCAGGGCTGTGACCCCACCGTATCCTACATTGTCGTTTGCAGTCGTGCCAACGAGGGAGTTGGCAGAGGAGACCACGCCGCTGACACCTGTGGAACCGTTGCCCCAAGTGACGGCGCCGGCATAAGTGGCCGCGCCGTTGTTCCATTGAGGACTTTTGACGACGTAGTTGCCGTTGGTCAGGGCGGTCACCCCTCGATTGCCGACATAGTCGTTTTGCACGGAGCCTGTCAGCGTGGCCAGCAGACTGCCGGTGCTCATGTTGTAGAGTCGCACCGCCCCGGCTCTTGTCGCAGCCGTATTGTCATTGGGAGAAGACACCACCAGTGTGCCCGTGGACGTGCCGTTATTCTTCAACTCCACCACGCCGCCCGAACCATGGTAATCATTCTGCGTGGGATTGCTGTAGGTCAGAGGAATGACGTCGAAGGCCGACGAAGCCGCGACGATTTCGATATCTTTGGGGTCGAGGAGCAGGCTGCCGGTTTGTCCCTGAGGCGCCGCCACATCGACCGTTCCGCCGAAGCCCAGAACCCCGTGGCTGGAGACCTCTACCCGGCCGCCGTCGCCGCCCTGCGCGCCGCCTGTGGCCTCAATTTTTCCGTTGAAACCGGTCTTGTCCTCCGACCAGACGACGACCGTGCCACCGTTGCCGTTTGCCGTGGCGTTGGCCGTGAGTGCAGCGTTCATCAGTGTGGTGGTCTTGGCGTTGGCAATGTCCGCATCCTTTCCCTGCCAGCCGCCGCCGATCCGCAAAAGTCCGCCGCCGTTTATGCCGTCGGCATGGACTGTCGCTCCCGCGAGGATCAGACTGTCCGCGGTAAAGGAGACCTCGCCGCCGGTCAGGCCGCTTGCCGAGTAGGTGCCTGAGAGGTAGGCCCCGCCCTGGGATTCGGCGCGGATGATTCCTCCCTGACCATGCGCCGCATTCGCGCTGATCCGGGAACCCGCCGTCTGTTCCATGCTTTCCGTGGCGTTC
>DAOOQY010001023.1:0-1407 GCA_035389025.1 Verrucomicrobiota bacterium | reverse complement strand
CCTCCAATCCTGTAACTTCCCCCAATCCGTCTCAACCATCTTCCGAAATCGCTGTCCAAAAACCAGGGCTGTTCACGAGTTGAGCGTCGAGCGTTGAGCGTTGAGCGTTGGACGTTGAGCGTTGGACGTTGAACGTTTCCGGTTCATGGCCCTGATGCGCATTGAACCTTTGAATGTCAAAGCTTCCCACGAGCCTCGATCGCGCGAGCGATGGCCCTCTGGCCGTGCACCGGGTAGAATCCCTGAGACGCTCATTCTCCATAAAGAGTCCACGGCGCGCGGAGCGGGCGATCGAGCAGACGGTTGGCAGCGTCGTCGTCGAACCGCTCGCGCGCCGGATTCCACCTGAGCTTGAGTCCCAGCTTGATCGCAATCAGTCCCAGGTGACACATCGTGTTGGTCCGATGGCCGACTTCAGCGGGAATGAGCGTCGGTGTCCGCCTCTTCACCGACTGGATGAAGTCGATCTTCTCGCTCACCAACGGCAGGCGCAGGTCGTTGGGCCCGAACGGTTCATCGAGAATCGCCTTGGGCTGCGCCTCGACCCCCTTGTTCCAAACCGCCTCGATCCATCCGTCGTCGCCCTCGAAGCGAACAGCCGGGCGCCCGCTCATGCGGTACTCGAGTTCGGCCCCGTCGGCGTACCGATAGACCACGGCAAACTCGCGCAACACATCCGACAGACCGCCGGGCGGATGAAACTCACCGCATCCTTCCACCTCGACCGGCCCCGTCAACTCGCTGTTGTGACCCCATTGAACAATATCGAGCAGATGCGTGCCCCAGTTGCCGATGATCCCGTCGCAGTAGTCCTGAATGATCATCCAGCCGGGACGCGCCGAGAGGTTGTCGCGGGTGTGAACGCGCTTCTCCGTGTACGGCGCATCGGGCGCCGGGCCAAGCCACAGGCGGTAATCCAGGTCGTCCGGCACCGGCATCGCAGGTTGGGCGGGGACAGGGTCGGCCTCCCTGGGAACCTCAGCGCAAATCCGCCGCACACGCCCGATCCGACCATTTCGGACACACTCGCACAGCCGGCGAAAGTCGCCCGAGAACCGCACCTCGGTGTCGGTTCGGAAGATTCGATTGTGTTTCACCATCGCGTCGCTGATAGCGCGTCCTTGCGCGATCGACAGCGAGATCGGTTTTTCGAGCGCGACGTCCTTGCCGGCGCGCGCGGCCTCGACCGCCATGACGGCATGCCAATGATCGGGCGTCGATATCATGACCGCGTCGATGTCGGTGCGGGCCAGGACACTGCGGAACGCACGTGTGGCCATGCACCCCTTGAAGGAACCGCTGGCCGTTTGCGCGGCGTAGTGCTCCTCGACCCGCTTGCGACCCTGTTCGAGTCGCCAGGCATCCACATCGCACACCGCGACCACCTGGGTGTCGGGCGACGCCAGG
>DAOOQY010001022.1:0-1408 GCA_035389025.1 Verrucomicrobiota bacterium | reverse complement strand
CTTCACGGTCACATTCGACAAGCGGACCGGCGCGCTCTCGTCACTCGAACGCCGCGGCAAGAAACGCATCGAATCCCCGCTGCGACCCGATTTCTGGCGGGCGCCCACCGACAACGATCGAGGGCGCGACATGGTCAAGTCGCAGGGCGTGTGGCGCGGCGCCCACGAAGAGGCTGTCGTCTCGGCCTTTGCTGTCACGACCCAACCCGACGGCCGCGCGGTCGTCGTGAAGACCGCGTCGAGCCTGCCCCGGGTCGATGCGACTTGGGAGAATTGCTACACCGTGCTGCCCGACGGTGAGATTCTGGTCGAGGCGACATTCACCCCGGCCAAGACCGACCTGCCCAAGCTCCCCCGGTTCGGGACCCAGATGGTCCTGCCGTCCGGATTTGACCGGATCATTTGGCTTGGACCCGGGCCGCACGAGACGTATTGGGATCGGAGCGACGCGCGTGTGGGCCGCTACGGCGGCACGGTGCGCGAGCAGTTCTGTTACGATTACGTCGAGCCGGGCGAGAGCGGCAACAAGGTCAATGTGCGCTGGGTCGCCTTGACGAACGCCCGAGGCGAGGGTCTGCTCGCCATCGCGCACCCGGAACAAACGCTCAGTGTGAACGCGTCGCACCACACAACAGACGACCTCCAGTCGGTGGCGCATCCCTGCGATCTCCCGCGCCGCGACACCGTGGTGCTGAATCTCGACGCGAAGCAGCAGGGCGTCGGCGGCGACGACAGTTGGGGCGCATGGCCGCATCCCGAGTACCTGATCCCGTGCGCGCCGCAAACCCACCGCTTCCGCCTGCGCCCGATTGCAGCGGGCGAAGATGCGGAGTTGCTGGCCCGCACGGCCTGGCCGCGCCTTTAGCCTCCTGGAACTCGACGCGCTGCCGTATGGTCCTGATCATCGACAACTACGATTCGTTCACCTACAACCTCGTCCAGTACCTGGGGGAGATGCAGGCCGAACTCGTGGTCCATCGCAACGATGAGGTCACGCTGGACCAAATCCGGGCGCTGCGGCCCGAACGCATCCTGATCTCGCCGGGCCCTTGCTCCCCTCGCGAGTCGGGCTTGTCGAATGACATCATTCGAACCTTCGCGGGGCAGGTGCCGATCTTCGGCGTTTGCCTCGGGCATCAGTGCATCGGCCACGTGTTTGGGGCCAATGTCGTGGTGAACCATCGCATGATGCACGGCAAGACATCGCTCATTCACCATGACGGACGCGGGCTTTTCGTCGACATGCCCAATCCATTTCCGGCGACGCGGTATCATTCGCTCGTCATTCAACGGGAGAGCCTGCCGGCGTGCCTCGAAGTCACGGCTCAAACCGACGAGGGCGAGATCATGGGTGTGCGCCATCGCGAACTGCCCGTTCACGGCGTCCAGTTCCACCCCGAGAGCATCC
>DAOOQY010001021.1:0-1415 GCA_035389025.1 Verrucomicrobiota bacterium | reverse complement strand
ACGAGGTGCTCGATTTCTTCAACGGCCGGCGGGATCTCGATGAGCGCGTGTTGCGGCACACGAGCCCGGCCTTTGCCGAGGACCCGCTGCGCGTGCTGCGCGGCATGCAGTTGGCCGCGCGCTTCGATTTGTGGCCCGCGCCCGAGACGGTGGCGCTCTGCCGCACAATCAAGGGAGCCTGCGGGGAACTGGCCGCCGAGCGGGTGCGCGAGGAGTGGTTCAAATGGGCATCTCAGAGCGTTCGACCCTCAGTCGGACTCCGAGTGCTCGAAGCGACGGAGTGGCTCGGGCACTTTCCAGAAATCGATGCCTTGCGCGGCACGCCCCAGGACCCGGAGTGGCACCCCGAAGGCGACGTCTTCACGCATACCTGCCATTGCCTGGATGCCCTGGTCCAACTGGCCGAATGGCGCGCCGCGGATTCCCAGTCCCGCATCGTGTACAGCCTGGCTGTGCTGGGGCACGACTTCGGAAAGCCCCAAACGACGCAACGCGTGTTCCGCGAGGGACGATGGCGCGTGGTGTCGCCCGGGCACGAAGACGCGGGCGGCCCGGTCGTCGAGGCGTTTCTGGCCCGATTCCGCGCGCCGGAAGCCGTCCGGAGGCGTGTTGTGCACCTGGTGACCAACCATCTGGCTCATCTCCAGACTGTGACCGACCGTTCGGTGCGGCGGTTGGCCCGGCGACTCGAGCCGGAGACGATTCATGGACTGAGCGTCGTGATCACCGCGGATGCCTTTGGCCGTCCGCCCAGGCCACGGGAGGCGCCGCCCGGGCTGCGCGCTCTTCAGGAGAAGGCCGCGCAACTCGAGTTGCAGGACTCCGCGCCCAAGCCGATTCTCAAGGGCCGTCATCTCTGTGCCCTTGGCGTGCCGCAGGGCAAGGCGATGGGATTACTGTTGGCCGCTGCGTTCGAGGCTCAGCTCGAGGGCCGGTTCGCCGACCTCGATGGGGCGCGGCAATGGGCCATCAAGGAGATTCTCCGGGTTACGCATCGCGACCCCTAACCCGCAAGTTTTACACCCCGGCGGTGCACATGTCGGTCAGACCTCGCAAGAGGACTGCCATGCGGGTTAGAGGGCCGACCCCGTTATTTGAGACAACTCGACCGTTCCTGCAGCCAGGCCACGTCCGGGTTGTTCGGCGACGCCACATTCAAGGGGATCGCCGCGCCCTTCTTCACGGCCGGCGTGGTGCGTGGGTCCCGCCAGCGCTTGATCTCGGCGTGGCCGTCGGCAAACAGTATGCCCGCCGCGCCCCCATGGTAGCTCGCCGGGTAATCCACAATCCGCGCCGCGGAACCCCGGGACTTCAGGTCGGTCTGGAACAGCGCGTCATTGATGCTGTCCTCGCGTTCGTCGATCAGGACCCAAGTCATCGATGGACCCGGATTCACCATGTCGGAGTACTTCCTG
>DAOOQY010001020.1:0-1420 GCA_035389025.1 Verrucomicrobiota bacterium | reverse complement strand
GGTTCCCTTTCTGGGCGCGGTTTTGCCACAGCCCGGATGTCAGACTCCGCGAAGCTTTGTGAAACATCCGGGCTAGGCGGTCCAGTCTTGCTGGCCGGCGAGTCGTTCACCGGCGACGAACCCGGGGGCCTCGAAACCGGTTTCGTAGAGGACCACATCGCCCCAAACCCGAATCGGTGGGGGTCCGCACAGAGGACCCCCCACCGATTCGGGGCGGAACGTATTGGCGAGCAATCTTTTCGCTTCAAAAAGTGGCCGGCTCTGGTAGTTATGCGGAGATGCAAGATGTTGAATCGACACGGACCCCGCCGGTCCGTATCCGCCCCCGCATGCCTTCGACGGGGTGGACCAAGGTTCTGCATGCGCGCAGGGGCGACTCGGGTGCGTTGAACGACTTGTGCATTGCCTACCGTGAGCCACTGCGGCAGTACATCCTTTCCCGAGGCTACTCGGAGGCCGATGCGAGCGATTCGGTCCAGAGGTTCCTGATGCGGATCACGGCCCCGGGCGTTCTGGAGAACGTCTCTCCACTGAAAGGCCGGTTCCGTTCCTGGCTGCTGAAGTCCCTCAAGCATCACCTCGAGACGGAGCGCGTGCGGAACCATGCGCGCAAGCGAGGAGGCGGCATCCCGCCAGTGCCGCTGGACACCACAGACGCGGAATGCCCGCGCATTCAGGCATTGGCGGAACGCCGGCGCACGCCCGAAGAGGAATACGACTATCGTTGGGCTCTGACGGTCATCGAGCGCGCCTGGAGCAGGCTGCATGCGGATGTGGCCAGGACGGGGAGAAGGCCGCAGTGGGAACTCATCACATCGCTGCTTTACCGGGACCAGGAACGCCCTTCGTATCTCGAGCTTGCACGCGAACTGCGCTTGAGCGAATCGGGGGCGCGCTCGGCGATCAAGCGAATGCGAGACCGGCTGCGGTGCCTGATTCTCGATGAATTGGCCATGACCATCGCCGACCCTCTGGATCGGCCCGAGGAAGTGGAGGTGGAACTGCGGGACCTGATCGCCGCGCTGTGCGGACAGTAGAACGAACGACAGGAATCGGCGCAGCGAGAGATGGCGCGCACTCACGTCCGCGGCGATGATGTCCTGAAGCATGTCGCGGTTGGTCAGCCGGTCGCTCGTAAAACGATTTCACGCAAAAACCGTTGTATAGGTTGTGGCCGATGCGTTGGACAAAGGCGGGAGTCAGGGCAGACAGTCGGGGGACCGAGTTCATTGCCGATTGTGTGGCGCGCCGCTCGATGAGCCTCTGCCGGGCTCCGTCTGCATCCGCTGCGCCTTGCTCGATGTCCTGGTTCCTCCTTCGAGCCCCGCCGCCGCACACGGCCTCTTCTTGGACGATCTTCCGGAGGAAGGCGAGGAATGCGGGCGGCTGGGCCCGTTCGAGCTCCTCGAACCCCTGGGCC
>DAOOQY010001019.1:0-1420 GCA_035389025.1 Verrucomicrobiota bacterium | reverse complement strand
AAACTGGCTGAAGGCCCGCTTGCTGTAATAGTCGCACACCGCCGCCCCCGTCCCCCGGCTTCCGCTGTGCGAGAGCAACGCCACGTAGCGCCCCGCAGGAAGTTCCTGAGCCTGACCCGGCGCCCGAATGGGGCCGTGCGCCGTGAACACGCCAAACTCGACGAAGTGGTTCCCGCTGCCGCTGGTGCCAAGCTGCGCCCACGCCCTGTCTTTGAACTGGTTCGTGACAGGACTCACCGACCAATCCGCGTCCATCACCGCGTGCCCGCGCCTCTCCTTGAAAGCGGCGCCGACGCCAAACCGCGTCTCGGCCTCGATGGCCCGCGTGAGCCGGTCCTGCCTCCGATCGAGGTGCTCGAGCGGCACGTCCAGCACGGTCATCTTCATCCGGCAGGCAATGTCCACCCCCACAGCATAGGGAATGACCGCGTTCTCCGTTGCCAGAACCCCCCCAATCGGCAGCCCGTAGCCGACGTGCGCGTCGGGCATCAGAGCCCCAGCCACCGCCACCGGCAACAAACACGCCTTCTCCATCTGCAGGACGGCCTCCGATTCCAACCCCGAACCCCATTGCAGGTAAGAGATCGGTTCGGCACGCGGAGGAGGCGCGGCGTCGAGCAGCGCCTGGGCAAAACCCGCCCGCAGCGGATCGCTCACAAACGACGCCGGATTCTCGACAATCGCCTTCACTTCATCCGCCAGCCGCGATTTGTCCCCTCCCCCCAGGATGAACTTGCAGACAGAGTCCGTCGCGCGCCGGGTGGCCTCACCCAGGGGTACGCCCAACCGAAGAAAATCCTTGGCGTTCATGTCAAGTGCTCACTCATTAGTATAAGCCCGGAGCAAAGGCGAGCACAGAGGCGCAGCCAAACACACCGCGCAGCGCCAATTCATGAAGTCGAAAAGGTCGGAGTGGGGACGGCTCGTCCCCCGCCATGTCAAGTGAAGACGGCGTGTGTCGGCGACGGGGCCGTCGCCGCTCCACTTCATGAATTGGCCCTGCACACTGCGTTTGCGGACCGCGGCGTTTTTGGTTCGCGCGCTGCAGCCCGGCTGGCTAGTTTCCGGTCCGGACGCGAACGCCAGGCGAAGTGTCGTTCGCGTCCGGACCGGAAACCAGTGCGATGGCCATGAAGAAACCCCGATCCCAGCCCAAGACGCCCGCGGCCCCATCCCCGCGGGAGAGTCGACTCGAGCCGTCGTCCCGGGGCGCGAACGCGCTCGATGGCCGGCGGCGCTGGTTTCGCCTTGGCGCGGCGCTGCTGGTGCCCCTGTTGGGAGTCGCTCTCATCGAGTTGGTTCTGCGCCTGACCGGCTCTGGATACGAGACGGCCTTTTTCGTGCGCCATCGCGCCGTCGCTCCCGGTCTGCGGGTCGAGAACCAGCGATTCGCCTGGCGATTTGTTCCGCGCACCCTCGC
>DAOOQY010001018.1:0-1440 GCA_035389025.1 Verrucomicrobiota bacterium | reverse complement strand
ATTCGTTAAGTCCCTATTCTCCAATCACCCCCTCCCAGCTCAGAACCGCCCTGGGGCGGGGATTGGGGGGGCGGCCGGCTCTGGACTTGGCCAAGGGCGGGCTGTTACGATGAGGGGCGCCATTCATGAAGAACGTCGTTGTCTTGGGCAGCACCGGCTCGATCGGGACCAGCACCATCAAGGTGGCGGAGGACCTGCCGGACCGTGTCCGATTGGTGGGTCTGGCGGCGGGCAACAATACCGAGCTTCTCGTCGAGCAGAGCCGCAAGTTCAAGCCCGAGGCCGTCTCGATCGCCAATCCGGATCGGGCGCCCGCGCTGCGTGAGATGGTGGGCCCATCGAGCCGCGTTTGTGTCGGCGCGGAAGGGCTGATCGAACTGGCCACCCTGCCCTCAGCCGACATTGTGCTGATCGCGATCGTGGGCACGGCAGGGCTGCAGCCGGCGCTGGCGGCCATTCGCGCGGGCAAGGACATTGCCATTGCCTCGAAGGAAATCCTGGTGATGGCGGGTGAGATTGTGATGCGGGAGGCGCAGCGCTGCGGAGTCCGTGTGTTGGCGGTGGACAGCGAGCATTCGGCGATCGCCCAATGCCTTGGAGACAAGCCGATGAGTTCGGTCCGGCGTCTGTGGCTGACAGCCTCCGGCGGTCCGTTCCGAAACACGCCGCGCTCGGAATTCGATCGAATCACGATGGCGCAGGCGCTGCGGCACCCGTCCTGGGTGATGGGAACGAAGATCACCATCGACTCGGCGACGTTGTTCAACAAGGGGCTCGAGATGATTGAAGCGCGCTGGCTCTTCGGTCTCGAGATGGACCAGGTGCAGGTCGTGGTCCATCCCCAGAGCGTCGTGCACTCGATGGTCGAGTTCGTCGACGGCTCGATCCTCGCTCAGCTCTCGACCCCGGACATGTGTTTGCCGATCCAATACGCGCTGACGTATCCGGACCGGGTGCCCAGCGGGCGCGTGCGGACGAATCTGGCGCAGATCGGAAGCCTGACCTTCGAGGAGCCGGATTCGGACCGATTCCCGGCCTTGGCGTTGGCGCGCCATGCCGGCGAGGTGGGCGGCACGTTGCCGGCGGTGCTCAACGCGGCCAATGAAGTCGCGGTGGCGCTGTTCTGCGAAGGGCGCCTGACGTTCCCGCAGATCGGCGCGCACGTGGCGGCTGTGATGGACCGGCACGAGGTCGTGGCCCATCCAACCCTCGATCGGATTCTCGAAGCGGATGCCTGGGCCAGAGGACAGACGGCCTGAGTTTTGCCACAGCCCGGAAACCGTGTTGTATCAGCAGTTGGTCCTGCTTTGGCACCCGACTGATTTGCATGAAGATTGGCGCGGCGCGGCTGAGTTGCGACCGCGGCGACAGGCTGCTCCGACACGACGGTGCGCATCTGCGATTTTTCGGTGGCGATAGCGTTTGATGATTGTGGGTGGA
>DAOOQY010001017.1:0-1449 GCA_035389025.1 Verrucomicrobiota bacterium | reverse complement strand
TGGGAGTGCTCAACCTCGATTGCCTGACGGTCACTGGACGAACGCTCGGTCAAAACATCGACGACTGGGACATCCGATCCGAGACGTGCACGCCCTGGGCCAAAGCCGTCCGCGTCTCGGGCGCCTCGGCCCTCGCGTTGGATCCCAACGACACGTTGGGCCCTGTCGCACGCACCGCCAGCGGCGGCCTCGCCCCCAAACCGCTCTTCCATTTCCCAGCCGACCCGCGCGCCCTCACCCTCTGGCGCTTCGCCGCCGCCTTCAACGCCGGCGACGCGGCGGCCGCCGCCTCGCTCTTCGCCGCCGACGGCCAATTGCAGGTCACCGAGAGCCTGACCTGGGTTGGCCCTGGCGCCATCGAGATCGGTCTCAAGGCCAAATTCGATGAATTCAAGGGACGCGTCCGCGCCGAGTTGGCCAGCTTGAAAGGCGCGCCGGTCCTTCTGGTCACCCAGTACGAGGGCGGCGAGAAGAAGACGAGTTGCCTGCTCCGCACGGGGCGGCTCCGCAACTGGACGATTGGCAAGGCCTGGCACGATTACGGGGCGGGCGCGTTGGCGGAGGCCCGGCCACTGGGGCTCATGCCCCATGATCCCGTGTTCATGTTCGACCCGCGCGATTGCATTCGCACCAGGGAAACGGCGTACTCCGCCGATGGCGGTCTGGCGGTTCTCTACGGCCAGCTCGCCCCCGAGGGCAGCGTCGTCAAAACCGCCGGGATCAGCGACGCGTTCCGAGCCAATTGCGGACCGGGCTTTGTGTTCGAGGGGCCGTGCGTCATCTTCGAGAGCCAGGACGAGGCCTGCGCCGGCATCCTCGAGGGCAAGGTCAAGGCCGGCGACGTCGTTGTCATCCGCAACGAAGGGCCGCGCGGCGGGCCCGGAATGCAGGAGATGCTCTCCCCCACCAGCTACATCGTCGGGATGGGGTTGGGCGACAAGGTCGCGCTCATCACCGACGGGCGGTTCAGCGGCGGCACCGCGGGCGCCTGCATCGGCCACGTCTCGCCCGAGGCCGCCGAGGGCGGCCCCATCGGCCTCCTCAAACCGGGCGACCGGATCCGGATCGACTTCCCGAACCGGCGGATCGACAGCCTGCTGTCCGACGCCGAACTGGCCGAGCGCAAACGTGTCTGGCAGCCTGTCCGGCGCGACTTGTCCGGATGGCTGGCGCGCTACCGCAAACTGGTCACCAACGCAAGCCAGGGCGGCATCCTCAACGCTTGAGGGCGCCTGGATGTGAGACTCCGCGGAGCTTTGTGCATTATCCGTGCTGAAATGAACCAAACGCCTGACCCTCGATGCTCGGCGCCCGGCTCTCGACGAAGCGCGTGGTCGAACGTTGAGCGTCGGAATTCAAGTGCGGGACTCTCGCGAACAGGCGGGTTGCTGTTGGCATTCCTGGGGCTGACTGGCTTGCCCTTCCTCGAGACTTGCGCCGGGTCTGAAC
>DAOOQY010001016.1:0-1463 GCA_035389025.1 Verrucomicrobiota bacterium | reverse complement strand
CCCACCGCGGCTGTCGCGCTCAGCGCCCAAATGCTGCCCTCGATCCCTCGCCACAGAGCCCCCGCCACAAGCAGCGGAAACGAGATGACGCCGGTAATGAAGTTCAGGCCCGCAATGGTCCGGAATGCCTCGAGCCCCGCCAGCGCGCCCGTCTGCGCGCCGCTGATTCCATTCAGGAACAACGACAACGCGGCGATCTGCAGCGCGGGCGCAATGTGCGGGGCCGCCACGGCCGACGCCAGCCCGGACGCCGACGCGACCATCGCCAGCGCGACCACAATGCTGGCCCAGAACGCAATCCGATTCGACAGGGTGATGATGCGCCCGGCGCGCGCCGGATCCTTGAGTCGGAACTCGGCGACATGCTTGGTCGCCGTCAGGCCCATGCCCAGACCGGCAAAGACCGTGAACATCCCGATCGTGCTCTGCACGGTCCCCAACTCGCCGAAGACATCCTTGCCCAAGATGCGCGCGACCAGAATCGACGCCAGCAAACTCAATCCGCGCGCGACGACTCCGCCCGTGACGCTCCAGAACGCGCCGCGCGCCAGACGCGTCCCCCACGGCGACTGCTCGAGCCGGTCCCACCAGGGCCGCAACGGACGCGGGATGGCCGCGATCAACCTGGTTTCCCAACTCACCCGCAAGCCGTTCCTCCTTCGAGAAAAGCGCGGCACAGTTCGACAATGCGCCCGGCAGCCTGGCCGTCTCCGTAGGGTGAAGGGCGAATCCCGTCCGCATCGGCCTTGGGACATTCACCAGCGGCGGGCGTTTCGAGCAACGCGCTGACACCGCCCACGATGCGCTCTTCGTTCGTTCCCACCAGTTTCACCCAGCCGCTCTCCAGCGCCTCCGGGCGCTCCGTGGTGTCGCGCATGACCAGGACCGGCTTGCCCAGGCTGGGCGCCTCCTCCTGAATCCCGCCCGAGTCCGTCAGCACAAGCGCCGCCGCATCCATCAACGCAACGAACGGCAGGTAGTCCAGAGGCTCGATCAGATGAACGTTCTCGAGCCCGGGGTTTTCCCCCGCCCCTGGCCGCGGCCGAAGCAGCCGGTACACGGGCTCGCGCACGTTCGGATTCAGATGGACGGGATAGACAAACGAGACGTCCGGGAAACGCCGCGCCAAGCCCGCAATCGCCCGGCAAATCGCTTCGAACCCGCCGCCAAAACTCTCCCGGCGATGTCCGGTGATCAGCACCAGCCTCGATGCGCCAGGCCCGCGCAAGGCCGCCGGCTGCAACCGGTCGGACAAGCCCGGAACGATCGGCGGGCAGCGTCGCACTCTCCCAACGGCGTGCTTGAGAGCGTCGATGACTGTGTTTCCGGTCGTGAAGACATGGTCCGGGGGCACGCCCTCGCGCAGCAGATTGTTCCGCGCGCTCTGTGTGGGCGCAAAATGCAGCCTGGCCAGCCTCGATGTCAGAACGCGATTGGCCTCCTCCGGCCATGGCGCATCGAGA
>DAOOQY010001015.1:0-1514 GCA_035389025.1 Verrucomicrobiota bacterium | reverse complement strand
GGGGAAGCACATCGAATAGAGCTCCGCCTCAAACCGGCCAGATACGCGCAAGGACCGCCGAGTGTCGGAACCACTGGTCGGTTTGAGGCGGAGCTTGATTGGAATCCTTGACCGGTGAACCTCGTGGCAATGCGGGTCAGTGACGGCGGAGGACGAGGCGGTGCTCGATGCGGCGGGTCTGGTGGTATTCGAGGGGTGGCAGATCAGTGAGTGAGGGCGAGCGGGTCTCTTCGAGCAGGGCGCGGGCGCACGCCTGAAGGGCCTTCCAGCGCGGCCACTCGATGTCGCGGGCGTGGGCGATCTGCCGGAGGAGGCTGCGCCATTCAATGATGATGCGGTCGATATCGCCGGAGCCGAGCCACTCGCTCACCCAGGCGTGTTTGGCCTGGGGGTTGCGATGCACACTGGCCACCACAGCCTCGGCGCCGACACCGTACTTCGGTGGCACACCGTTCTCGAGGTAGCCGGGCGCGGTCTGTATCCCGTAGGCGCGCTGGCACGCAATGGCCAGCCGCCCGGCCCACCGGTTGTCCTCGCCGCAGAACCGGAATCCGGCGTCGAGATTCGCCAGGTCATAGACCAGTTCGTCGAGAGGATAGTTTTCGTCTTCGAGGGCGGCGGCGATGGCCAGGCCGTCGCCTTGCGAGAAACAACTGACGATCTCACCGCGGCGGGTCGGGACGCCGGCGGCATCCACCAAGCCGAGCCGCCGCCACAACAGGGCCGTGCCGGTGGCCGCGGTCAGTTCGCGGCAGATTTGCACCAGATCGCAGCGCGCGCAGTCCGGGGCCAGCACCTCGCGTTCGGCCGGTTTCCAGAGCGCGACGCCGTGGGCGTCGACGGGCACTTTCAACGTGAGCCGCGCCAGGCTGACCTCGGCGACGATCTTGCGAGCGGATTCGACGAACCTGACGGCGGGGGTGTTCTGGGCGATCAATCCGCGTTCGAGCCGGGGGACAATGTGTTCTTTCCAGACGGGGTAAGGGGCCTGGCGCCCTTTCCATTGGGTCAATCGGCGCACCCACTTGGCGATCAACACCCGGTCGTCGCTCAGACGATCCGCGACGGTGAGGGCGCGCCCGTAGACCGGGAGTCCACTCTGCTCGCCCACAACGCAGAGGTTGCCCGAGCCGATCTTGGCGAGCGCCGCCGGCTCGCTCAGCACGGGCCGCAAGGCTGGCGGCGGGGTCAGCGGGTTGGCGGACGGGGCCGACTCGGCGGTGGCCGGCGCGACCTTGATTTCATCGAGCGGGACATGTCGGGGCGGGGGAGACCGCTGCCATTCGCCCCGGCTGTTCCACAATTCACGGACCAACCTCCGGACGTGGCGGGCGCGTTCGGCGTCGGTATGCAGGCCGCAGGGCGCGTGGGGATGTTCGAGCGACATTTCCACACCCAGGAAGATCGGTTTGGTCGTGAAGAGGCGTTGCTGGACCCGGACGGCTTCGAGGAACGGAGGCCGTCCCTGTTGGGCTGCCGCGACGGCGATGGAGTCATTCCCTTTTCGATCGCAT
>DAOOQY010001014.1:0-1521 GCA_035389025.1 Verrucomicrobiota bacterium | reverse complement strand
ACATTCCCCAAACGGTCCACCTCGAGTTTCTTCGTGTCGGAGCGCGGAACCCGGCTCCGACATATCTCCGCCCACCGCTGGTTCGTATTGGTTGCCTGCCAGCTTGGGTGGCGACGCCCCGGGGACCGAGGAGGACCGCGGATTCACGATCTGCGCCACTACTTCGCCATCCAGACGATGCTGCGGTGGTATCGGACAGGGGTGAACGTGGAAGCACACTTGGCCGAACTCAGCACCTACCTCGGCCACTGTCACGTTCGTGACACCTATTGGTATCTCTCAGCCGTGCCCGAGTTGCTGCAACTGGCCACCGAGCGTTGCCGCGGCAAGGAGACGCTGCCATGAGCAGACCGGCCACATTCTCCGTGTTGCTCCAGGCGTTCTTCACCGACTGGCTCATGAAGCAGCGCAACTACAGCCCGAACACGATTGCCAACTATCGCGACACGTTCCGGCTCCTCATCGACTTTGCCCGAAAGAAACTCAACCGATTACCGACAGCGCTGGCGGTCGATGACCTCGATGCGAACTTCATCACCCGCTTTCTCGATCACCTGGAAAGGAACCGCAACAACGCGCCGCGCAGCCGCAATGTCCGCCTGGCGGCCATTCATTCATTTTTCCACTACGTCGCCCTCCAAGAACCCGCCATGGGAGCCATCGCGCAGCGGGTTCTGGCCATTCCCACCAAGCGGTTTACTCGCAAGCCAGTGGACTTCCTCACCCGGGTGGAGGCCGAGGCACTTCTCACCGCTCCTGACCAGGGCACCTGGTCTGGACGCCGTGATCGAGCCCTCATGCTCCTGGCGTTGCAGACGGGGCTTCGGATCTCCGAGTTGGTCGGCCTCCGTTGTCAGGACATCCATCTGGGTTCCGGCGCTCACGTGCGATGCACGGGCAAAGGTCGCAAAACCCGATGCGTGCCGCTCCGCAAAGACTCAGTTCAGGCCCTGCAGGCATGGATCAAGGAACGTGCTGGCACCCCGACGGACTCTGTCTTCCCCAATGCTCGCGGCAAGCCGCTGAGTCGGGACGGGGTGGAGTACATGCTCTCTAAACACTTGGCGGTGGCCCGTCAGCACTGCCCATCCCTCAACAATAAGCGCGTCACCGCACACGTTCTCCGACACACCATCGCCATGGACCTCCTGGAACACGGGGTGGACCGTTCGGTCATCGCCCTCTGGCTCGGTCACGAATCCATGGAAACGACGCAGGTTTACCTCCACGCCAGTCTCCAACTCAAAGAGCAGGCCCTCGCGAAATCCGAGCCGTTCCCAGGACAGGCTCGCCGTTACCACCCCGCAGACCCTCTCCTGTCGTTCCTCCAAAACCTCTGATAATGCCGACCCATTCAAGGGACGCCGGGCGATTTCTGAGGTTTCCACCACAAGTCACCCGTCCACTCGGCATTATTCAGTAGCCGCCCCAATGACCAAGCTCCTTAAGCGATGAGTAGTGACGAGCCCGGTCGGGTGCGGACTGGCCGATGATGACGTGATCGAGGACTTCGATCCTCAG
>DAOOQY010001013.1:0-1529 GCA_035389025.1 Verrucomicrobiota bacterium | reverse complement strand
CAGGCCAGAGATGGCGTGGTGGTAGATCGCCACGAAGTCCGACGGGCTGCTAGACGTGCTCATTGTAGACGTGGCCCGCGCCCGACGGATTCAGGGGAAATCCGCCCGCCCGACGCGCCCCGAACCGTCGGGCTCGGACCGGGCTTCTCCCAGCACAGCCGCCGCCACATCCCGGCTCAGCGCGCCAATCAACAGGCTCAATGTCCCAACCGCGCCGTCCGGATCGGCGAACGGCTGCGGGCCCGACACCGTATGACGGCTTCGACCGCGCCGCACGGCGCCCTCTCGATCGTGCGCGATGATGCGCCAGGCCGCCTCCAATACGCCGTTGCCGGCCGCGTCGACATCGAACTGCTCCAACTGGATGTGCACTTCGACCGCGACATCGCCGGGTCTCGATGGTCTCGATCCAATCACGGCATCGGGAAGCAACAGGCCCAGGTTCGCCTCGAACACTCGCTGCACCCCTCTGTCCACACGTTCAGCCCAGCGCATCGACTCGAGGTACTGGATTTCATGGGGACCGCGACGCACAACGAACGCATCCCGTAACAGATAGGCCGCCACCCGCAGCGGGCCCACACCCACCGCCAGGCCCCGAGCCGACCCGGACCCGACCGGAGCCGGCGCGTCGTCCGGCAAGGGGCTCAGCACGAAGTGTCGTTCCACGACCTCGACCGGCTTGAGAGCGGAACAGCCGGTCAATCCAAGACAGAGCGCCAGGTTCAGCACGGCCGAGATCGAACGGCGTGCGAACGTGGGCATCCTTCCCGCTTCACGGGCCGCGTTGACATTCACGGACTTCATGTGCAGGGGACCTTTGCCCGGACGTTACAGTCAGGGCCTCGTGGAACTCGGCCCTCCGAATGGGGCGCCTCATGGAAAGCGACTCGTTCCTTCGACGATCTGCGAAGACGGCTCATTTGAATAGGGGGGACATCTTGCAGGCGAGTGAGCAGGACAGCAATCATCCCCAGCCTTCTGCAGTCCGACAACGACACGTTGGCAGCCTGCCCATGCCGCGTTCATCCATGTTCAATCCGTGTTTCATCCGTGGCTCGATCCACGTTCCATCCGTGGTCAATCCGCGGCCCTCCCGCGATCGGGAGAGCCTCGAGGGGTGCGGCGTCCGCTGATGAGGGCGTTCGGATGGGCCTTGAGGAAGTCGGCCAGCGCGGAAATGGACTGAGCCGCGGTTGCCAGTTGGTCGAGTGTGAGGCCAAGGTCGTGCCAGAGCGTGGCGTTGCCGCCCAGGACCATCTCGAGGCTCGCGGCGGCGCCTCGAATCTCGGCCAGTGTTCTCTGCGCCTGTGCGAGGGTCTCATGAAGGCCATCCGCCAACGGGTCAACCCGGGCGCCCACCCGGCTTCCGACCGACCGGTATTCGTCCAGAGTCGCACGCGCCGAGGCCAGGGTCGTCGTGGGGCGGGCCGCGACGCCGCCGGCGCACGCATTCTTCATCCCAGGATCCCCATGCTCTTCCAGCCCTTCGCCACGCCCTCGCTCCAACTCGCCAATCGCATCGTCAT
>DAOOQY010001012.1:0-1530 GCA_035389025.1 Verrucomicrobiota bacterium | reverse complement strand
GCCCGCCGGTCTCTCCAGCGCGCCCGCCGCCCGCCGTCAAGTCATCACGGCTCATCGCGTCACTCCTGTCCCCCGTCGGTTCGCCCCGGCGGGACGGTTGGGGCCCCCCGATCCAGCCCCGCCAGCGTCAGGTCGATCTTCCCGGCGATTCGCCCATCCCGAATTTCGATCCGGCGGGGCGTGACGGCGGCGATTTCCGGGTCGTGTGTGACAAGCACAATCGTGCGCCCCTCGACGCTGAGGCGGCGGAACAGTCCCAGGATGGCCTCGCCGGTGTGGGAATCGAGATTGCCCGTCGGTTCGTCGGCAAAGATGATCCGCGGGTTGTTCACCAGCGCTCGAGCGACAGCCACGCGCTGCTGCTGGCCCCCCGAGAGTTGGCTGGGACGATGGCGGCTTCGATTCGCCAGATCGACCGACTCGAGGGCGGCCATTGCCCGGCGACGGCGCTCGCTTGCCGAGACGCCGCTGTAGATCATCGGCAGCTCGACGTTCTGCGCCACATTGAGTTTGGGCAGCAGGTTGAAGAACTGGAAAACAAAGCCGATCTTCCGATTGCGAATCGCCGCCAATTGCCGCGCCGAGGCATCCTGGATCATCATCCCGTCGAGCTGAATCGTGCCGCGGCTTGGCGAGTCGAGGCATCCCAGGATGTGCATCAGTGTCGACTTGCCGCTCCCCGACGGGCCGATGATCGAGATGAACTCGCCCTCAGCGATGTCAAACGACACGTCATCGAGCGCTCGAATCTCTTCGCCGCCCAGGTGGTAGACTTTGCTGACGTTGCGCAGTTCGACAAGGGCCATACAGGTTTTGATCCGGGCCTCGATGACGCCGCCAAGAGCCTGCTACCGGCCGGCGCCCGACACGGGCCCGCCTCCGGACGCAGCCCCCCCCGCAGCGGACGTCCCTGCCTGGACCGCCGCCGGGGCGTTCGACACGGACGTTGCGGACGCAGCCACGCGGCCGATGCCCGCGTCGTTTGTGGGACGCGGGGCGGACACCGTCGCCGGCGGGGCGCCGGTGCCGCGGGCGGCAGCGACGGCCTGACCGGCGCCGGGCGGGGCGGCGGCAAGGTTCTTCGAGGGTTTGTCGCGCTGTTCCTTCGGAAGCTCGAGCGAGACGGCCTCACCCGGCGCGAGGCCGTCCTGGACCTCGGCATGGAAGAAATCCGACACACCGATCCGCACCGGGCGCCTTTCGAAACCGGTTGCGTTCCGGACGTAGGCAAAACGTTCCATCTGGCCTGTCTCCGAGTTCAATTCGGTGAACACCGCGGCAAGGGGAACCGCGAGCACGTTCTCGACCGAAGCGACCGGAATCTTGACGTTCGCCGTCATGCCCGGTCGCACCCGCCGGTCAACATTCTTGAGCAGGATGCGGGCCGCGAAGCCCTTGATGTTGTTTCGGATGGTTGCCTGCGGAGCAATGCGCTCGACCACGCCCGTCACCAGAAGACCGGGCACGGCCTCGACGGAAACCTCGACCCTTTGATTCACACCCAACCGGGGCACATCGGCCTGGTTGACA
>DAOOQY010001011.1:0-1534 GCA_035389025.1 Verrucomicrobiota bacterium | reverse complement strand
CCTGTCCCGCCACTCGGCCACCCGCCCATCCGCGAGCACCAGGGAATCGCTGTCCGCCGCATCCAGCCACAGGGTCAAGCCATTCTGCAGCTCAGGCGCGAGCGGTTGGCCTGGCGGAGCCGTCTGCGGCAGACCGCTCGAGTCGCGGCGGTTCTTGCCGGAGGTGAAGACAATGATCCTGCGTCCCGCCGGCAGCGACAGATCCGGAAATGTCCACTTGAAAGGCCGGCTCGGGTCGTCGCTCAGACCGACGCGTCCGAGGTCGGCTGCGTCCGGACCGGAGTTCTCGATTTCGATCCACCCGCTGCACTCCGCGTCTTCGTCCGGAAGCAGGCCGCGGTCGGACGGCATCACCTCCGTGAGGCGCAACTGCGAGGCAACGGCTGTTGCGGCCAGAGCCGCACATGCCGTCAACCACAGCGCCCACGCACTCCTGCCGCGGCTGGTATGCACGGTGACAGACTAGAAACAACAGTTGCTCAAGTCAATCGCAACCCCCCGGGGCGGGAACGACGGTGTCCGCAAAGAGTTTGACGATTCTCGACGCGGGTGGTCTGTTGGGGCACCCAACATGATGTTTTGCGTGAGATCGACGAGGCGATGGCCGGTGGTCCGGGCCATTCTCGCCGTGGCTCTCCTGGCTGGACCCGTGCTCCCAAGGTTGGCGTGTCAGCCATCGACGCCGTCCCTGGACATCGCCATGCACGCCGGTGTGACCATCACGGGGCGGGTTGGCGAGCGCTATCGCATCGATTGCCGGACGGACCTCGATGGATTGGATGAATGGAGGGCTCTTGCGGAAATCGAGTTGCCCAGCCCAACGTATACCTACCACGACCCGGAACCCGCCGCAGCCGCACATCGTTATTATCGGGCGGTGCTCGTCGGACAGCCGGACCTGCGCCCCCAGGACTGGGTTTGGATTGTGCCCGGCGCCTTCCAGATGGGCAGCCCCGAGGGTGAAACGGGGCGGCTCGACAACGAAAGCCCGCGGACCGATGTCACTCTGACTCAGGGTTTCCTGATGAGCCGATACGAGGTCACGCAGTTGCTTTATGAGGCCGTTATGGGCGAGAACCCCTCGGCATTTCGAGGCAACGCGTGGCGTCCCGTCGAACAGGTCAGTTGGAACGAGGCGGTGGCGTTCTGCGAGCGGTTGACGACGCGCGAGCAGGAGGCCGGACGGTTGCCGCCCGGCTACGTGTACCGGTTGCCCACCGAAGCTGAGTGGGAATTCGCCTGCCGCGGCGGAGCGACCGGTTCATTCGGTTGGGGAGACGCGACGGACGAGGAGACGGTCAAACAGTTCGCCTGGTATCAGAGCAACGCGCGCGCGGACGTGTGGACCGACCCGCACGCGTCCCAGGAAGGGCCGCAGCGAATCGGGTTGCTTCGCACCAACGCCTTTGGTCTCTTCGACATGCACGGCAACGTCTGGGAATGGTGCCTGGACAGCGAGGGCGCGTATCCCGGCGGCGCCGTGAGCGATTGGCAGGGTCCGACCACCGGGACCCGCCATGTGGTCCGCGGCGGG
>DAOOQY010001010.1:0-1569 GCA_035389025.1 Verrucomicrobiota bacterium | reverse complement strand
TCCGCGGCACGATGGCTATGCTACCACAAAGCCGACAGGATTCACAGCCCCCTAACCCGCATATGTTGTGCCCCGTCAGTGCACATGGCGGTCAGGCTTCGCAAGACGACCGCCATGCGGGTGAGAATTGGGTCGGTTTGAGCGCAGAGATCGGCGGAGTCCAGCCGGCAGGATCATTCGCCCAGTCGACCGGGGGCGCGTATTCCGCCATGTGCCAGCATCCGCGTAGGTCAGGGCGCTCCCCCAACCCAAGGCGCGCCGACAGGCGGAGACGGTCGCCCCGGTCGTGATGACGTTGTCCACAAAATAGACTGGCCAGGCCTGCATCGGGCCCCCTCCTTGATTATCCCGTTATGCCACATCGGGCCGAGCCAATCAAACGACGTTGCGCAGTGTCAGTCGACGACGCCTCCCACCACGGTGGCCATGCCTGCTCCGGTCGGACGGTTGGGACCAAGACTCGCGCCGCGCGAGACTAGGCCCCAACCGCTCGGCCCGCGCAATGCAGGGTGGCACGGCGCAGACTTGGGCTGACCCGCACGCAGCCCCTCCCAGCCACGGTGCGGCGGCGTCCTTGGCGGGTCGGCCCAAGACTGCACCGTGCCGATCGCCATTACGGTCGCCCCGTCCTTGCCTCAGCGCGGCCTGCTCGACATGATCCGTCGATGAAGACCGGAGCGACAGCGGCGCGAGCGGCGTTGGCTCGTAAGACTTATCCGCCCTTTCGATGGGCGGCTGGACTGCTGCACGTGCATCTCAATGCTCGAAAGACAGAATCATGAAACAACGAAAACTCGGAAAACACGGTCCGCCGGTCTCGGCACTTGGCTTGGGCTGCATGGGCATGTCGGAGTTCTATGGCCCTCGCGATGACCAGGAATCCATCGCTACGATCCATCGTGCCCTCGACCTGGGGATCAACCTCTTCGACACCGCCGACATGTACGGCTGCGGTGAGAATGAGCGATTGGTGGGGCGCGCACTCAAAGGGCACCGCCAAGGGGTGATCGTGGCGACGAAGTTCGGCAACGTGCGGGATGCCGCGGGGAACTACCTGGGTGTGAACGGGCGCCCCGAGTACGTTCGCACCTGCTGCGACGCCAGTCTGCGGCGCCTGGGCGTGGACGTCATCGACCTGTACTACCAGCACCGGGTCGATCCCCAGGTGCCCATCGAGGACACGGTGGGCGCGATGAGCGAATTGGTCCGTGCCGGCAAGGTCCGGTTCCTTGGCATGTCAGAGGCGGCCCCGGCGACGCTCCGCCGGGCCACGGTCGTGCATCCCATCGCTGCGTTGCAGACCGAGTATTCTCTGTGGACCCGCGACGTGGAGAAGGAAATCTTGCCCACGTGCCGTGAGTTGGGGATCGCCTTTGTGCCCTACAGCCCGCTGGGGCGCGGGTTTCTCAGTGGCAAGATCAAACAGGTCGGCGATTTGGCGGCCGACGACTGGCGTCGACACGCGCCGCGTTTCCAGGTCGAGAATCTCCAGCGTAACCTCGAGTTGGTAGGATGCCTGGAGAGCCTGGCCCGAGGCAAGGGATGCACCCCGGCGCAACTGGCCTTGGC
>DAOOQY010001009.1:0-1577 GCA_035389025.1 Verrucomicrobiota bacterium | reverse complement strand
TGCCACGGCTTCGCTGGAGGGCACGACCCAAGTCTGGGACCTGCAGGAGGGCAGCCTCCTGCGCGAGGTCGGTTCCGACGAGGGGCGGGAGGTACCGGTCACGTTTCTGGACGGTTCGAATCACCTTGTCACCCAGCAACGCAGAGGCGGGGGTTACCGCGCCTGGGACGTGACGAGCGGGCGCGAAACCCGGCGCTGGCGCCTCGCCTCGCCGAATCCGATGTCGAAGAGCGTTCTTTCGCCGGACGGACAGTGGTGTCTCGCGTTGGACGGTGACGGCGGCGGGCGGTTGCTCCAGGTAGCCAGCGGCCAGGAGACGCCATTCCCGTTCAACCTCAGGCAGGTCAGTGGCGCCGCGTTCTCACCGGACGGTCGGTGGTTCGCCGCCGTGAGCGTTCTCGGTGTCGGCCAACTGTGGGACACGGCATCGGCACGGATGCGAGCCAACGTGGAAGGCTTCCTGCAAGGGACTCATTCAGTTGCCTTTTCGCCCGACGGCCAACGTCTCGCCATCGGCAGCAACGGCAATGAGGCTATCAAACTCTGGGACGTGGGGAGTCTCCAGGAATTGCTCACCCTGCCGGGCCAGGGGTCCATGTTCAACGCAACGGCCTTCTCCCGGGACGGGAGTGTGCTGGCCTCCGCCAACAGCGGTGGCCTCCTCCATATCTGGCGCGCGCCGTCCTTCGAGGAGATCGCGCGACGGGAAGCCGACGATCACTGATCCGGCCAGGGGCAAGCGCTCACTTCCGACCATGCGTGCTCCCAGAGCTGGCGAGCTCATAGACAGATCAACTTCCGCTGTCGATCTTGCGTTTCAGCCAGGCCCGGGCGTAGGTCCAGAGCCGTTCAGTCGTGCGCAACGGAAGACCAAGCGTCGCCGCGACCTCCTCCATCGTCATCCCCACGAAGTATCGCAGTTTCACCAGGTCGGCAGCGATGGGGTCCTCGGCTGCCAGCAAATCCAGCGCCTCATCCACCGCCAGCATTTCCTCGGCCGGCGCGGCCAGGATGAGTTGGGATTCGGTCAGTTCGACGCGGTGGGCGGCGCCACCCCGCTTGAGGCTGCGCTTGCGTCGGGCCGATTCCACGAGAATCCGTCGCATCGCCTCGGCCGCCACGGCGAAGAAATGAGCCCTCCCGGCAAACTGCTCGTTGCCGTCCCCGATCAGGCGCAGCCAGGCTTCGTGCACCAGGGCCGTCGGCTGGAGCGTGTGGCCGGACGACTCCTGGGCCATCTTGTAGGCCGCGATCCCACGCAACTCGTCGTAAACCAGCGGCAACAACTCCTCGGCGGCTTGGGTTTCCCCTTGCTGCATCGCTTCAAGCAGGCGCGTCACATCGCTCACGGTCAGAATCATGTCCCCGCCACGAGCCGTCGTCCAGAAGTCAGCAAAGGCTCGAGAAAGTGGCGGGCTTTGCCGGCGGGCTGCGCTTGTAGGGGCGTGAGTGCAAGCCTGCAGACATCGACGTGCGCGCCCCACCTGAGTTTATGAGGACAAACCCTTGGACCCTGCGGGTCCTGTTGCCGGTCATCGCCGCCTGGGTCGGTTACTATTTCGGAGCGATGCGCGAGG
>DAOOQY010001008.1:0-1579 GCA_035389025.1 Verrucomicrobiota bacterium | reverse complement strand
AGTCCAACGTGGTAGCCGAAATCGGTGAGAGCGACGAGCTGTCGGGGCGTGCAGTTGGCGCTCATCCCCCCGAGCCGGACCGAGCAACAGAGCAGGGCCGAGGTCTTGCGCTCGTGAATGTAACGCAATTGGGATTTGGAGATCGACTTGCCCTCGGCCTCGAGGTCGGCCACCTGACCGCCCACCAGTTGTAGCGATCCCGAGGCTCGAGCCAACTCGAGAACGATGTCCCGGTGGGAATAGCACGGCCAACCCCGACACTGGGCCGCGATCTCGAACGCCTGGGTCAACAGCGCGTCGCCGGCCAGCACCGCAATGCCCTCTCCGAAGACCTTGTGGTTGGTCGGCTTGCCCCTCCGCAGATCGTCGTTGTCCATGGCCGGCAAGTCATCATGAATCAGCGAGTAGGTGTGGATGCACTCGACCGCGCACGCCAGAGGCATGGCCTCCGACAGGCGCCCGCCGCAGGCTTCGGCGGCTGCCAGGCAGAGGGCCGGGCGCATGCGTTTGCCGCCGGCGAACAGGGAATAGCGCATGGCCCGATGGATGGTGACGGGCTTGACGGTTGCCTTGGGGAGAAAGGCATCGAGAGCGCGGTTCACGGCCGAGGCGCTCTTCTCGAGATAGGCGGCCAGGTCAAACGATTTGCAGGGCGTCAGTGCCTCTGCGCGGCAACGTGCAGGCATGTCCCTGCATGTAGGAAATCCAAAAGGCCGACGCAAGCACAGACTCGATTCTCACAGCGCCGGGGCCAGCACCACCCGAAAGCCGAACCCGTCGGACGGCTTGACCGGCGTGCTCTCCATCCAATTATGCCGGTCGGAACTGAGCAAGCCCTTGGCATCGATGCACCATGCGCCACCGCGAAGGCAATGCCCGCTGTACGTCTGCCAGTCGCGCGAAATGCTGTAGATCACGCTTCCTCCGGGATACCAGCCATACCAATCGAGGGTCCATTCCCACACGTTTCCATGCATGTCATAAAGCCCCCAGGGATTGGGCTTCTTGAGACCGACGGGGTGCGTCTCGCCCAGCGGATGGATCGATGTGGGCGTCCGGCTGTTGTGCGCGTTCCAGGAGTACTCGTTGAGGACGGGAAGATACTCGGTGTAGTGAGTGCCTTCGGCGAAACCAAACGAGAACAAAGTCGTCGTTCCCGCGCGGCACGTGTACTCCCACTCCACCTCCGTTGGCAACCGATACGCGCAGCCGGCCGGGAGCCGTCCCCCGGCGCGCTCACGCGCGGTCAGCCGTTCGCAATAGGCCATGGCCGAGGCCCAGTTGACGTTCTCGACCGGCCGCTCCGGCACGCCACTGAACAGCGACGGATTGGTCCCCGTGACCGCTTCATACTCGGCCTGGGTCACCTCGTATTTCCCCATCCAAAACCCATAGGGGATGGTCACCCGCGTCCGCGGCGATTCATCGCCGCCCAACTCGCTCCCCATCGTGAACGCTCCGGGTGAAATCCAGACCAGGCGCGGGTTGGCCACCGGCCCCAGGACCAAACGGAAACCGATGGCAGGGTCCCGGTGAGTCGCCTCCGCGTCGAGTTCCCCGATGTCATACTCGATCTCCC
>DAOOQY010001007.1:0-1594 GCA_035389025.1 Verrucomicrobiota bacterium | reverse complement strand
TCCTGGGCGGCCTGCTCTTCGCCCTCAACGAGGTGTGGGTGCCGGACGCCTACACAGCGGGCCGGCTGATTCTCCGCCGCCGCATGCCGGTGGCACCGGGGGATCTCGGACCCGAATGGCAGCGCAATCTCGTCTTCCACAACGACGCCGACAGTCGTCTGTGGCAAATCGGCGCCTTCAACCGCCTCACCGGCGAGATGGTGTCGATCAACCTCGAATGGCGCTTCCCCGACGGCGGGCATCGGCGGCTGGCGGCGGAGCGGGCGGACTACACCAACGGGCACTGGGTCTTGCAGGACGTCAAGGAACTGCTCTACACGCCCGAATCCCGGCTGCCGGCCTTCCGCGGGATGACGAATCGGCTGGCCTTGGCTGAACTGACCGAGACGCCCGAACTCATCAACAGCGAGATTCGGTTCACCGAACTGAGCAACGTGAAGGCGGCCAAGGGAGCGCGGCTGTCGCTACGCGAGATTCTCGATTATGAGCGGCTCCACCCGCGCCTCAACCCGAGGGCTCGGGCCAAGCTCGAGACGCAGTTTCATGGCCGGCTGGCCGAACCGTGGAAGTGCATTGTGGTCGTCCTGATCGCCATTCCGTTCGGCGCCCCTTCGGGCCGGCGCAACGTTTTTGTGGGGGTGGCCGGCAGCATCTTCATCGCGTTCGCGTATTTCTTCATTGCCGGCTTCAGCCTCGCCCTGGGCACGGGCGGCTACATTGCCCCCTGGCTGGCCGCCTGGCTCCCCAATGCCCTGTTCACGAGCGCCGCCATCTGGCTGACGCAGCGCATCCAATGAACAGCAGCCTCGACAGGCTCAAGGCGCGGTGCGAACGCCTGCGGTCGCTCGACCAGGCGTGCCGGGCCATTCACTCGACCCTCGATCCGGAGAAGGCGCTCGATCTGGTCCTCCGCGAAGCCGTGCGCCTGACCGCCGCGAGCAGCGGTTCCATCGTGCTCGTCAATCCCACAACCGGACTCCTCGAAACCCAGGCGGCGCGCGGGCTGCCGCCCCAGGCGGCGCGGCTCAGGTTGCGCGTCGGCGAAGGCCTCGCCGGCTGGGTTGTCCGCACCGGTCGACCCGCCAGCGTTGCCGATGTCCTCGCCGACCCGCGTTACATCATGGTCCGCCCCCAGGTCCGGTCCGAGCTCGCCGCCCCCCTCGAAGTCGAGGGCGAGGTGCGGGGCGCGATCCTCGTCGACGCCGATCGACCCGGCGCGTTCGGTGCCGAGGCGCAGGCATTGCTGCACGAACTGGCGCGGCGGGCCTCCGTGGTCATTCGCAACACCTGGCTCCACGAGCAACTCCGACACAAGGCCCGGCTCTTCGAGTCGCTTTTCGTCCTCGGCCAGTCCATCCAATCCGCTCTGAGCCTGGACGAGGCCCTGGGAACCATCACGCGCGCGGCCGCAACCCTGATGGACGGGAAGATGAGCGCGCTTCATTTGCTCGATGAAGAGCGGGCCTGGCTCGATCTGCGGGCCAGTCATGGCGCGGGGGCAGCCTATCTGACCAACTCGCGGCTGGGTGTGGACGAGAGCCTCCTCGGGACCGTGGTGCGGCGCCGCAAACCGCTTCAGGTCGCGGACGTGCGG
>DAOOQY010001006.1:0-1602 GCA_035389025.1 Verrucomicrobiota bacterium | reverse complement strand
CCTCGCGTTCTCCTTCAACGCCTCGCTCGGCCAGCGCCTGGAGCTTTCGAAACAAAGCCCGAATCTTCCCGGTGGCCGGTTTGCCGTTCATGCCGCTGTAATTTAAGGGCTGACCCTGACCGTTGTTTGCGTCATCCTGGCCGCATGACTGCGCCCCAAACCCTTCAGGTTTCCTGCGTTCAACTGCACTGGGCCAAGCCGCTGGCCCGCAACCTCGAACGTACGCTCCACTTCATACGGCTTGCGGCTGCTGAAGGCAGCCGGGTCGTGCTCTTCCCGGAAACGAACCTCACTGGCTACTACTTCCCCGATGTGATGCAACTCGATCCGCGCGACGTGCAGGCCGCCCTCGACCGCACCTGCCAGGCCGCCGCCCAAGCCGCCCTGTGGGTCATTGTCGGCACCGTGCGCCGGACGACCGATCGTCTGCTCAACCTCGCCCACGTCATCTCGCCCCAAGGCGACATCGTGCATGAGTATGCCAAGGTCCATCTGGCCGGGCGCGACGAGCACACCTGCTGCCGCGGCGGCGACAAGCTCTCGCTCTTCGAGATCGACGGCATCCGCTGCACCCTGGCGATCTGCCGCGACGGACGGCATCCGGAAGTCTATCGCCTGCCGGCGATGCTCGGGGCGCAGATTCTCTTCCATCCCTCGTGCAGTTCGGACGAGATCGAGGCCGTGATCTGGAAACGGACGTCGGGACGCGCCCAGCAGCCGGTGGGCCCAAACAGCCGGATGTTCCATTGCGTGGCGAACACCGTCGGCCAATCGCCCGACGGCCGACAAACCTCGAGCGGCCAGTCGTTCATCCGCGAGCCCAATGGCATGCCGCTGGCCGAGGCCGGCTGGTACCGGGAGGAGATGATCACCGCCGTGCTCGATCTCGACCGCGCCAGCCGCAGTTACGCGCTCGACAGTCTGAACGATCCGCCCTTCCTCAAGCCGTATTGGCAGAAGATGCTCGAAGCCGTCGAGGCCCGCGCCAGCCTCACGCCGGAGTAGGAGCGCTCCATGAAGAGCATCGCATGGCGCCCACCCCGTAATCCCGACGCTGGCCGACGCACTGAATGTCGGTGCCGTGCCCGACGCGCCCAAGCGGCTGGGGCGCATCCCGGCTCTGATGAACCGATGAGCCGATTCTCCTTGCTGGGCACGGGTTTCACAGACCCGGAAATCTCACCCGCGGACCGTCCGGAATGCCGCGATCGCCCCATTGGTGAGATTTCCGGGTTGGCGCCGTTCCTGGGCCAGATACTTCGGTGCGACGGCTTCCAACTCTGCGGTGATTTGATCCAAAGGCGCGGAGAAGCGTATCTGTTTACCGAGGCTGACAGCAATCGAATACGGGTGAGTCTGCATGCCCGCTGCGTTGTTCGCCGAAGAAGATTTAAGGGCTGACCCTGACCGTTCTCCACAGACGGGGTGTGCGACATGCGGGTCAGGGCCGGCGCGCCGCGCCGGTAAGGCGCTTGATGTAATCCACCTCCGCGGCGTCATAGGCCGTGCCGTCCCGGCGGAGGATGTCGTGGAACCACGGGTCCGGCTCGGCCGTGTATTCCTTCCGCCAGGAATCCCACGGATAAATGGTCTGTGTCTTGC
>DAOOQY010001005.1:0-1607 GCA_035389025.1 Verrucomicrobiota bacterium | reverse complement strand
GTTCCCTCGGCCAAGGGGGTGAACTTGTTGAACAGGGGGAGGATGAGCACTGGCGCGAGCAGGAGGATCAGGAACTGGAAGCCGAGCACCGCGGCCCATGCCCAGAGCCACCAGGACGGCCCGGTCCATTCGACGATCTTCAGCACCAGGACGAGCAGGGGGTACCCGAGGGTCAGGGAAAGCAGCAGCCCTTTGAGCCGGTCCATCCACCATAAGCGAGGGGTGGTTGTGTTGAAACCGAAGCGCGCTTCGAGTCGGAACTGGCCATACCAGTCGAAGGGAAGGTCGGTGAACGAGAGACAGACTCCGACCGCCACCAGGAACAAGGCCAGGGCCCAGGGCGTAACGCCGCATGCCTCGGCAAACCGCGTGTAGGCCCACGGCAGAACTCCGCTGAGCAGAATCGCCACGAGCACCACGGTCCCCCACAGGCATTCCAGTTCGTGGAAACGACTCTTCGCCAGGGTGTACTGGACCGACCGGACGTAGGTTGCTTGGTCAACCACACCGGCAAAGGCGTCCGGCACCCGTCCGGCATGCGCGCGAACGTGGCGTTGGTTGAGCCGTTCGAGCCACCACTCCGCGGCGCACCGGGCCGCGATGAGGCCGACCACGGCCCAGAGACAAACGCCGGCACCGCTCGCGCTGAAACTCAGGTCAATCATCGCCGTTGACTCTACGAGGGATCGCTGGCGGAGGCGATCATTTTGGGCGGGGTGTCGGGTAGGGCTGTTTGGGGCTGCCTGTCGACACTGCTCTTAAACGGTGCGAGCAATGGTGCGCGAGGTTGCCAGGGAGGTAGAAAGCATGAAGAAGGTTGAACTGGCGCTTCGGCTGCCTATCCTGCCCCGGTGACTTCGAACGAGAACCGCCGACTGCTTCGAGGGTCAGGGCGCCCGAGCCCGATGAACACGCGTGTGCCGTTTCGGACGGCGTGGGTGGCGATTCTGGGCGTTGCTGCTGCTCTCATGGCGAGCGAGCCCCAGGACATTGCCTTTGTCGCCGCTCATGACGGCAGCGAGCAGCGTTATGTGCTCATTCTGCCCGAGCCGTTCGACACCGCCCAGTCGCACGACCTGCTCATTTGCCTGCACGGGCATGGTTCGGATCGCTGGCAGTTTGCCCGGGAGGATCGCGGGGAGACCCGTGCCGCCCGGGACACCGCCGCGCAGCATCGGATGATTCTCGTTTTGCCCGATTACCGGGCTCGGACATCCTGGATGGGGCCGGCGGCCGAGGCGGATGTTGTCCAGATTATCCATGACCTGAAGGGCCGGCACCGCATTGGGGGCGTGGTTCTTGCGGGGGGGTCCATGGGGGCGACGGGCGCGTTGACCTTCACGGCGCTGCATCCCGAATTGGTGGATGGCGTGGTGGCTCTCAACGGCCACGCCAATCACATCGAGTATCTGGGATTCCAGGAGGCAATCCAGGACTCGTTCGGCGGGGCCAAGGAGGCGGTTCCCGAGGAGTATCGCAAGCGAAGCGCGGAGTTCTTCGCGGACAGGTTCACCATGCCCGTCGGGATCACGGCTGGGGGGAACGACACCACAGTCCCGCCTGGCAGCGTCCTGCGGCTGGCCGACTCGATCCTCAGGCACAATCCG
>DAOOQY010001004.1:0-1637 GCA_035389025.1 Verrucomicrobiota bacterium | reverse complement strand
CAGTCGATCTGGACTTCATTCGGCCAGACCCACATGTCGGTGATGTAATAGCCATTCGCATCGAGCGGGCCGTTGAAGGTGTCCGCTGCAGGATCGAACAGGTAAGGCGGATAGGGGGGTGCCGGCACTTCGTTGTCGTAATTCACGATGCCCAGTTTCGCCTTCGATGTGTACGATCTGCGAAGGGCCTTGCCAATGGCATTGATCACCCGAGTGGTGGTAATCTTCTCGCTCTTGGTCTCGTACTTCAGGTTGGCTTCGCACTCCGTGAGAAGCGGCACTGACTCTTGGATTGCGCTACCGTTGTGGGTGACGCGCCATTGATAAGTGTCCGTCAAAGCGAAGGTCAGCTGGCCCACCTTATACGTTCCAGTAGTAGCCGCACAGAGAACCTGGCTTCCGATACATGCCGATATGGCAAGTGTCGCTAGTAATGTTCTTTTCATGTTCGTTTCTGCTTTAGTTCTGCGTTGTTCCATTGTTCCACACGACGTGCGCCCTGCTTGGGTGCTGCATCTGAACCAGCCTTACACCGTCACCAAACGAGCGTCAATCAATATTTTTTAACCTTTTTGGATGCGGTCGGTTACAACCGGCACGAGCCTCCTCGCGAGCCAAGACCCTGCACTGTCTGTCACCGTCACAGCCCCCGAGATACGCCCACCGCATCCGTCCCCGACCCATTCACCCTCGCTCTTTGACGCTCAGTGACGTGCATTCTGGACACGCCCCTCATTCGGAGCAGGTGCATCACTCGGGGCACCTTCTACCGAATCGTCAACGGCTGGTCAATCGCTTTTCTCGCGTTTTCGCGTTTTCCTCGATCCGGACTGTCGCGGGTTTTTCCACTTGCTCGACGCCCGGTTCTGCAAAACACTTGACCATGATGATGCTCAAGTATGCCGGGTTGATCGTGGGTGCAATCGCCTGTCTCGCCCCCGCGGACGGCTATGCCGACAAGATCGGCGACCCCGCTGCGCCCCTCGAGATCGTCGAGTGGATCAAGGGCAACCCGGTGGATGTCAGAGACGGGAAGAACATTTACGTGGTCGCCTTCTGGGCCGCCCTGAGCCCTGCCAGCCGCGCCATTCTCCCCAAGCTTGGGGACCTGCAGACGAAGCTCAAAGACAAAGGGTTGGTCGTGGTGGGGATCAGCGACGAGCCGGTGGATCGCATCCGCGAGTTCATCGGCATGCCGGAGGCGCAGGTCGGGTTCTCCGTGGCCGCGGACGACCAGCGAAAGACCGCGCGCAAATATATGGTGGCCTACGGACAAAACGGCATCCCTTATGCCTTTATCGTGGGCCGGGACGGCAAAGTGCTGTGGCATGGGCATCCGATGGCCGGTCTGGACAAGGCGCTCGATGAGATCATTGGCGGGCGGTACGATCTGCCGCGCGCGATCAAGGTGGATGCGATTCGCGCCGAGGTGAACGATTATCAGGCGCTGGCCCGCAAGGGCGACCCCAAGGCTGTGGAACTGGGCCGGAAACTCCTGGCCGCGCGAACCAACAGCGTCCCGCAGTTGTGCGATCTGGCCTACCGCATCGTGACCGACGTCCACAACACCAACCGCGACTTCGTCCTGGCCGGGCAAGCGCTCGATCTGGCTCAACGGCTGGCGTCCTCGAACGCGG
>DAOOQY010001003.1:0-1662 GCA_035389025.1 Verrucomicrobiota bacterium | reverse complement strand
CATGGCGCCTTTGGTCGCACTGTAAGCCAACTGTCCCGGCATGCCCACCCAGGCATAAATCGACGTCACAAAGAGGAGCGCGCCGCCCGCCGGCTCGATGACGTCCTGACGGGAAACCGCCCTCGCCATCTCGAGGCCGGCCGTCACGTTAACGTCGATCATCCGCGCGAACCGCGCTGCCTGGAACGACGCGAGAGGGCGGGTCTCGACAACGCCGGCGCAGTAACACAATCCGTACAACCGCCCGACCTCCCGGCTCACCTCGCGTATCCTCGAACCGATCACACCAATCGAACTCAGGTCTTGCACCACCACGCGCGCGCGTCCGGTTGGCAGGAGCGCCTGCGTTTCCTCTAGCTTCTCCTGGTTTCTGCCCACCAACACCACTCGAGCGCCGCACCGTCCCAGTTCCCGGGCTATCGCCCGTCCGAGTCCGGAGGACGCGCCCGGGACCACCACCCAGCGGGCCTCGAAATCGATGAACGGAGCATCGCTCATAGATGGCAACTCACTCGGTCGATTCCCTCACCACCAGATGATCCAGAAGCGCATCCGGTGGAAGCGACACCAACGCCGTCCCCCACGAAAGCCCGACACCGTACCCGACGATCAAGAGACGCAGAGCCCGGTCCAACGGCCGCTCCAGTCCACCCTGCGCAAGGGTCAGCGGCACCGACGGACCTCCCACACTGCCGAATCGCTGAATCGTGAGCGGCAGCTTCGCTTCCGGAATGTGCAGGACCTTGGCCAAATGCCGCATGATGAACAGATTCGACTGGTGAAAGATGAAGTAATCCACGGTTTCGGGCGTGTTCCCGGACTGTCGCAGGGTCTCCTCGACAACGCTGGGCACTCGCTTGAGGGTAAAATTGAAAATCTTCGCACCGTCCATCGCCACACAGTGGAATCGGGGATCGTCCGACTCCCGGTTCCGAAAGCCGCCGCCTTCGAGGATCAGGTCCCGCCATCCCGACCCGTCGCTGTGCAAGCTGAACCACCATTGCGCCCCGTCCGATCCTGGCCACGCCTCGATCGCTGTCGCCGATCCGGCATCGCCAAAGAGCAGGGCCACCGCGCGATCGGACTTCGCGGCAAAACGGCTTGGGGTCTCCCCGTGCAGCAACAGGATACGGCTCAGCCCACCGCCCGTGAGCATCATGGCGGCCAGCCAGAGCCCGTACGGGTAACCTGAGCACCCCAAGCCGACGTCGAATGCCGCACAGGTGTCGGTGAGTCCCAACCGATGCTGCGCCAGACAGGCCGTCGAAGGAAGCAAGTAGTCCGGCGTCTGGGTAACAAAGATCAGAGCCTCGACGCTGGCGGGAGTCCAATCAAGTTGATCCAGGACATGCCGGGCCGCAGCCACGCACAAGTCACTGCTGCAGGTCCGCTCCGATGCCAGATGCCGCGTGCGGACTCCGGCCATCTTCACCACCTTGTCCACCTCTTCCGGCGCGAACTCGGTCGTCTCCGCGCAATTGTCGAACAGACGCTCCGGCACGCTCGAACAGACGGCGCGAATGCGGCAGGCGGGAAGTGAGATGAAAGCCATAGGAAACCAAGCGGGTCAGACATTCGGGTCACGGACGCGGACTGAGGGCAGCCGGCCTAAGGGTCTGTGCAAAAATTACTTCCGATTTTGGCGGGAGCGCCACCGGGCCA
>DAOOQY010001002.1:0-1675 GCA_035389025.1 Verrucomicrobiota bacterium | reverse complement strand
CATCCGGGCTCTGGCAAAACCGCGCCCGGAAAGGGAACCGGGAGCATTCTGTCGGTCCTGAGAATGGTCTCTCATGGGAACAGTGTGATGCAGTTCTCTATCTCTCGAACCTGGCGCGGTTTTGCTTCTCTAGCCCGCATAGCAGTCCTCTTGCGAAGTCTGAGTGCCCTGTGCACCATGGGGGTGTGAAAGATATGCGGGCTAGACGATCGGATCACCGTCTGCCCGCTCCACGACTGCCGCGCCTCGAGATGAACATCCGTATAGGCTGCTCAATCACCCTTCACGTCCAGGCCGTGCTCCTTCAGGCGCCGCTGGATATCCTCGATGTCGCAGACCATGACCGCGCCATCCCTGGTTCCCCAGGTCAGCCATCGCCCGTCAGCACTGAACTTCGGGGGCTGCACGAGACGCTGATCGACACCGAGCGACAGCATCCATTTCGGGTCATCGGTCCTTCGCAAGGTGACTTCTTGTTCTTCAAGACGTGCGGTCGCAAACCAGCGCCCGTCAGGGCCCAGCGCGCACAGGGGCGGGAGATCGCGCCTCAGCGGAGAACCCGTGGACACATTAACCATTACTGACCACGGATTGCGCAGGTCACGGAACGCAACGAGACGGCCGGTTGGGTCCAGCATCGGCCCCACGAACTCACTGAGGCTGAGATTCGTGTTCGCCGAGGAGAGTTGGTACACCGGTTCGCCGGTCAGAGTGTCGAAGCCGCCCACGAAATAACCTGTTTCGGCCGCGGTTGTTTGTTCTCCCCGGACTATAACGAGCCGTCCGTCGCTTGACAGTCCCGAGTCCAGAATTCGACCTGCAAAGGGCGCGAACGTGGCGGTTGCGTTTGTGTCACCGTTGCGCAACAGGTCGCGCACACGGCACACGCCGCCTTCCGTATGGTTCGTTCTCTCCCACTGGAAGTGCACCAGCCGCCCCAAGGGGTCGTAGCAGAGACACTGGCCCAGGCCGGGCGGAAGCAACCACTTCTTCGACGGTCGGCCGCTCTCCAAATCCCACAGGCAAGCCTGCCTCGATGTGGCGAAGGCCAACTGCCGGTCGTCGGGGCTGAACGCCAGCGCCGCGTTGTCAGCCAAGATGCCCTTGGGTGCTCGGAACAAACGCTCCAGCCGCTTGGACTCGAGGTTCCAAATCGCCACGTCCCAGTTGTGGGCCAACGCGGCCAACCGCCGTCCGTCGTGGGAGAAGGTCGGCTTGCCCGAGGGCGCGGACAGGCCGCGCAGCGCGTGGACGCCCTGGCCGTCCATCACCTCGATGACACCGGTTTCGGCAGGGTCATCCGAGACGGAGATCGTACCGAAGGCGAGCCATCTTCCGTCGGGCGAGAACTCGAGCGCCGTCAGATGATCGCCGGTTTTGACCGGCACCAGGAACCGACCGGTCGCAACGTCCCAGAGCCGCGTCTCGCACCGGCCACCGGAGGCCAGCGTCATGCCATCCGGACTAAACGCCACGGCGAAGACGTTGTAGGCCGAACCGTGACAAATGGTCATGAGTTTCCGAGCGCCAAGCCGGTAGATCCAGACCGTCCCGCCGGCATCGCCGGCCGCCAGTAGCCACGGATGCTCCGCTGCCGACTCGACCGGCTCGCTCAGATCGCGTCGGAACGCCAGGCAATGGACCGTGTCGCGGCTTTGCTGGAAAGAAGCGATCT
>DAOOQY010001001.1:0-1695 GCA_035389025.1 Verrucomicrobiota bacterium | reverse complement strand
GGAAACCCGGGACGGCACCGGCACGCTGTACCTGGACGCCGAACCCGTGCTTGGCTCGATCTCCCTCCCGCCCGAACGCGTAAAGTCCATTCGCCTGACCGCCCAATCGCCTCTGGACGTCGCGATCTCAGATCTGCAGATCATCCGCCGGGCTCTCCCCGCCGCCGAAATCCGCACCCTCACGACCCTCACCCGGCAGAAGCGCCAGACGCCCTCGCCGAATCCCGCCGCTTTCGCACAGCCGCCCACCGCACTCGAACCGACGCTCATTGCCATGACAGCCCAGCCCGGCCAATCCAGGGCGGGCCGAATCGAATACTGCTTCACCGAAACCACCGGGCAGCCGGGGGGGACCAGCAGCGGTTGGACACCGCACCCGTTCTTCCTCGACGACGCCCTCGAACCCGGCACCCGCTACGCCTATACGGTCAAGGTGCGCGATGCCTCGGGCAACGTCACCGCCCCCTCGAACCCCCTCGAAGCCGCCACCGACACCACGCGCTTCCAGCGCCTCTCGGACCGGTTTGATGCGGCTCGCGATTTTCTCGCCCAGGGCGTCGCTGGCACCGTCTGGGACGGCTTCCTTGGCCCCGATGACAGCAGCGCGCCCGAGGCGATCCGCGCCCAGGACGGCGTCCTCCGGCTCCAATCCAAAGGCACCGTCTGGGATGGCGGCAAACCGCTCGGCGCTTTCCTTTATAAACTCGTGCCGGGCGACTTCGTAGCCCAGGTCCGCGTCGCGGATTACGCCGGACTCGACACCAGGCGCGTGCCGGGCAACAACGACGGCGGCCTGATGGTGCGCCTGCCCGAGGTTGCCGAAGCCGGTCCCGGCGAAGACCTGCTCCAACTCAACTTCTTCCCCATCTGGAACCAGGGCAACATGGTCACCATCCTCGACGGCGGACGCCGTCAGAAGGGCAACGGCCTGGCGTGGAATGCCCACCGGCACCTGCAGATCATCCGATGCGGCTCGCTCTTTTGGTTCCGCACCAGCGCCGACGGCGCGCGGTGGCAAGATATGCCCGGCTCGCCCGTCGAACGTCCGGACATGGCCGGTCAACCGCTCCAGGTCGGCCTTTACCACGCCAGCTACGGCAACGACAGCAGCCACATCGCCTTCAGCGACTTCAAGCTCAGCGTGCAGTGAGTTGAGCGTTGAACGTTGAGCGTTGAGCGTTGAGCGTTGAACGTTGAACGTTGAACGTTCAGGCCGCAGTACAGGACGCCCGCTCGCGAAGACAACAGCCGCAGATTCAGTCCCCCCTCTTGCTCTTGATCATGCTCTTGCTCTTGCTCTGCCGCCGCGATCAAGAGCCGGAATGAGGACTGCGTTTCTCTTTGGCGACAACACGGCAATCCCGTGAGGTCAGCAGCCGAGCCGGGCGCACGCACGTTCAACTCCCCAACAACCATCAACCATCAACCCGATCCAACGGACTCCGCACCCCCAACCCCGGCCTGCGCATCACGTGCGTGTAGATCTGCGTCGTCTCGACGCTCTTGTGGCCAAGAAGCTCCTGGACTGTCCGAATGTCATAGCCGCCCTCGAGCAGCGCGGTCGCGAACGAGTGGCGAAGCGAGTGACACGACGCCGGCTTCGTGATGCCCGCCGCGCGCAATCCCTCCTTCACCCCCCCCTTCCCGCAATACGCCCTGATACCGCTCCCAGAACTGGTGTTCGCGCCGCCGCTG
>DAOOQY010001000.1:0-1706 GCA_035389025.1 Verrucomicrobiota bacterium | reverse complement strand
GAATGCTGCCGACGGCAATCAGGTCGCACCGGGCCGGACTGCTGTGCACCACGGGACGTCCGGACAGCGCCTCGCAGAGCATGGGGGAAAGCCAATCTCCGAAATTGGGCTTGCCGCTCGACCAGTGAAGTCTGAGAGGGCGCATTGGCACGACTCTAGCCCGCATATTTCACACCCCTATGGTGCACAGGGCACTCAGACTTCGCAAGAGAACTGCTATGCGGGCTAGCGCCACAACGGACGCGACCAGAGGCGGCGGACCCGCTCGGCGAACGACAGGGCCCGGGCCGCGCGGATCGGCGGCTGGATCAGATCGTGCAACTCAGCCGCGCGCCGGCTCATGGTGTGCCGATCGAGGACCAGGGCCTGACCCCGGGCGGCGATGCGATCGGCCAGGGCCGGATCGCGACGCAGCCGTTCCGCTTTCTCGATCAGTTCTCGGGCGTCGTCATAGAGCGCCAGATGCTCCATATCCACAAAACCCAGCGCTTCCTGTTCGAGGGCGGGCTGCCTTTGAGCCAGCAGCACGCAGCCGGCAGCCATCGCCTCGAAGTTCTTGAACATGTACTCGTTCATCCCGACATCGGCGCTCACAAAAAATCGAATGCGATTCAGCACCCGGTTGTAGGCCGCCGCGTCGCCAGACTCGGTCCTGAGCATCGCCAGACCCAGCGGCGCCCGCACCTGTTCGAGCAACGCGCGCCGCCGGGTGTATACGACGTGGTTCACCCGGCCGACGTACCCAAACACAATGTCGCGCGGCTGATGCAGGTTTTGAATGGCCTTTTCGTCAACCGCTTTCGCCAAACAGACGCAGTCGAGCCCGCCATCCCGAAAGGCAGCCTCGCAGGTCCGATTGGACACCACCACCCGCAGGCGTCCGATGTCGCGGAACACCGCCTCGTAGCGCCCGTGCCAGCGGCTCTCGGGGATGAAATGCTGGCAGGCGTCCTGTTCCAGAAACACCAGGTTCGGAATCGCCCGCAAGGCCGGGTACTGGCGCCCGATCCGCCGGATGTTCTGGTCGAGGACGACGCGGTCGGAGCGCGAGAAATCGAGGCGCCCGAGCGCCTCGGCGTAATGGTCCATCTCCCATTCGCCGAACTCGACCAACTCGACCCGGCAGAGCCGGCCCAGCGCCTCCCACAGCGTCGTTTGAGGAATGCCCGTCTTGCCCTTGGCAATGACCAGGACCTTCATGCCGTCATCATCACTCCGCGTGTGGCTGACCATCCCATTAACCCTAAGCATATGTCGCGCTCACGCGGTCCAACGCATCCGAACCCGAGACGCTGGGCGGCGGTTCGGTGGCCTCGCCGAGCGCACACATCTCGGGCGCTGGGGTGGACGCTCACGTAAAGAGTGGCGAAGTCGAAGAGCAGGATTTCGAGGTCTTCGTTCATGGGAGATGCGCGAGAACGCCTGACGATCAGCGACCCCGCGCGCGGGACGCAACGATTGCAGCCGCGACGCCCCCGCCGGTTTGGCCGCGCGCATCGTCAGCCGTTGCTGGTCTCACCGTCATGTCTGTTCCAAGAAAAGTATCGCCCGACGCGCCCACAGTAGGCGCGGTACGAGTCACCGTAAAGATCCCAGCGGTAAACGCCCTCGGTAACCAAGGGACCAGGAACACACCTGGCGTTGGCTGGCGCGTCTGGCTGGGTCCCTTGACCGTCAATCGGCTGCCACCATGAACAGCAAGGGAA
>DAOOQY010000999.1:0-1711 GCA_035389025.1 Verrucomicrobiota bacterium | reverse complement strand
CGCAGGCGTGCCCTGGCCGGCAACGGACGCCCTCGGAAGGACCCTGCCCCTGTTTGAAGGAGTCGGACTGCCCCAGCCCAATCGCTGGGTCGGCATCTTCTACTTCCTTTGGCATGATAACCGGGGCGGGAAGAGTCCGCACTGGGACGGCCCGTACGACATCACCCGGATTCTCGAACGGGATGCGGAGGCGTTGAAGAAACCGGACTCGCCCTTGTGGGGCCCGATTGGCATGTACCATTACTGGGGTGAGCCGCTCTATGGCTACTACTTGAGCACCGATCCCTGGGTTCTGCGCCGCCACGCCCAGTTGCTCGCCGATGCCGGAATCGACACGCTGATCTTCGACACGACAAACGCCGTGATCTACCGTGATGTGTTTCTGGCCTTGTGCGAGGTGTTCCGCCAGGTGCGGCGCGAGGGCGGGCGCACCCCGCAGATCGTCTTCATGGTCAATACCAAGGCGGGCGAGACCGCTCAGACAATCCACCGCGAGCTGTACGAAAAGGGGCTCTACCACGAACTCTGGTTTCACTGGCAGGGCAAGCCCCTGATGATCTGCGATCCGAACGACGCGAGCCCGGCATTGCGGGAATTCTTCACCCTGCGGCGGGCCCACTGGCCGTTCGAGATGGTCAACACGCCCCACGCGTGGCATTGGGAAGCGGCGTACCCGCAGCCCTACGGTTACACCGACGATCCCAATCAGCCCGAACAAGTCAATGTGTCGGTGGCGCAGAACCTGCGCCGCAGCGACGCCAAGGTGACCAATATGAGTTCGGGCGACGCCCGGGGCCGCAGCTTTCACCAGGACCGGATGGAATCGGCGCCCGGCGCGGTGAATTGGGGGTACAACTTCGAGGAGCAATGGCGCCGCGCGTTCGATCTCAGACCCCCATTCGTCATGATCACCGGTTGGAACGAGTGGATTGCGGGCCGCTGGGGCAAGCTGGACGGACCGCTGGTGTTTGTCGACCAGTTCGATCAGGAAAACAGTCGCGACATCGAGCCGGCCAAGGTCGGGCACCGGGACAACTACTATTTGCAAATGATCGCCAATGTGCGCCGGTTCAAAGGCGCGCCGCCGCTCCCCCCCGCCTCACCGCCGACAACAATCGACATCGGTCGAGGCTTCGGCCAGTGGAACGTCATGCGGCCTGAGTTCCGCGACCACCTGGGCGAGACCGTGCCGCGCGACCACGACGGCGCCGCCGGCTTGCATTACGCCGACCGATCGGGCCGGAATGACCTGCTCGATTTCAAGGTGGCTCGGGATGATGCGACCGTCTTCTTCTATATCCGAACCCGGGATGCAATCGCACCCGCGGACACGCTGGACGGTCTGTGGCTCGTAATCGATGCCGATCAAGACCCCAAGACGGGCTGGGAGGGATTTGACTGCATCGTCAATCGCGCGCCCATTCGCGATGGCAAGCTGAGCCTCGAGAAGAATGCAGGCGGCTGGAACTGGAAATCCGAAGGCGAGGTTGCGTTTCGCGCCGAGCACAACGAACTGCACCTGGCCGTGCCGCGCAGCGCACTGGGGCTGTCACCCGGACCGAATCCGCTCAGCCTCGACTTCAAGTGGATCGACAACGCCCAGAAGCCGGGCGATCTGATCGACGTCTACATCAGCGGCGACGCCGCGCCCGAGGGACGGTTCGTCTTCCGGTACGAGGCGCGATAGTAAGGGGGTCAAACTATAACAATG
>DAOOQY010000998.1:0-1716 GCA_035389025.1 Verrucomicrobiota bacterium | reverse complement strand
GTGCGGACCGGACACGCCGGACAGGACAGCAAGTTCGCCGCGCGTCCGGATTATGTGTTCGAGACTCTGGCCGAAGCCGTTCAGTGCATTGTGAGCGCAGGCAACGCGCCCCGGATTAGCTCGGACAAACGAGGGGCGACGGGTGAATTCAAAGGGAACACAATTCAGGATTAGACATCACAGCCGGAGCTTTCTACTTTTGCGGTGTTGTATGAGCGAAGACGCAGAGCCAACCAGGAGCGGTTACGGGATCGCGCTCGGGAGCCATCTGCATGGGGCAAGCCCGGCTGAGTATCTGGATCGTTTGTCTCTTCAGAACACGCTGTTCAACGATGCCGTGAGGCTTGAAGCGGTGTCCGTGCGGGCAGGCGGCAGGCTCTCGATCATCACATCACAACCTCGGATTGTTGGCGAGGCGGCCACGATCGACACGATTGACGCCCTCATGTCTCAGAAGGGGTACAAGAAGCTCACCGAGGGCGCATTCCTTGATTCGTCCAACGGGCTCCTGCTGTGCGATCTTTTCCCTCGTAATGTGATTCGAGCCCAGGATGGGACCGTGTGTCCGATCGACCCGGCCATTCAGCGCATCACGCCAGACTTTGCTGAATTCCTGATGCAACACCCTGAACGAGTTCATGACCGGCCATGATCATCAGTCGCACACCCCTCCGGATGAGTTTTGTCGGAGGCGGCAGTGACCTGCCGGCCTACTACCGTCTGCACGGCGGCGCGGTGGTGTCCACCGCCATCAACAAGTACGTCTATGTGACCGTCAACCCGAAGTTCGACGACAACATCCGTGTCAGTTACTCGCGGACTGAGGAAGTGGACCAAGTGGCCCGGCTGCGGCATCCCCTGGTCCGCGAATCGCTCCGCCATCTGGGCATTGCCGGGGGTGTCGAAATCACATCGGTCGCCGACATCCCGTCTCGCGGGACAGGGCTTGGATCGTCGAGCGCGTTTACGGTGGGCCTGCTTCACGCGCTCCACGCCTGGCAGGGGCGCTATCGATCGGCCGAGCAGTTGGCCAAAGAAAGCTGCCTGATCGAGATCGAACGTTGCGGGGAGCCGATCGGCAAGCAGGACCAGTACGCAGCCGCATTCGGCGGCTTCAACTACATCGAGTTCTCCCCCGACGAGCGCGTTGTGGTCCAGCCGATCCTCTGTCGGCACGAGACGCTCGAGCGGCTTCAGGACAACCTCGTCGCCTTCTACACGGGCATCACCCGGCCCGCTGCCAAGGTCCTGCGCGAGAAACAGCGCCGGATCGCAACCGAGGCGGACAAGCAGGCCATGCTCGGGCGCATGGTCGGCTTGGCGCGCACACTGCGCGAGGAACTCCAGAACAACAACCTCGACGCCTTCGGAGATGTCATCCACCAGAACTGGGTGCTCAAGAAACACCTCTCGGACGACGTCAGCACCGGCCAGATCGATGCCTGGTACGACGCAGCCCGGGGCGCGGGCGCGGTCGGCGGCAAGATTCTGGGGGCCGGTTCCGGCGGCTTCCTTCTGTTCTACGCCCCGCGACGGCGGCACCGTGCGATTCGCGACGCCTTGAGCGAGTTGCGCCCGATCCCGATGCGTTTCGAGCCGCAGGGAAGCCGGATCATCTTCGTGCATTGAGCGCAAGAACCCGAAAACCCGAAGCGCCGGGCGCAGCGATTTCGGAAGATGGTTGAGACGGATTGGGGGAAGTTACAGGATTGGAGG
>DAOOQY010000997.1:0-1725 GCA_035389025.1 Verrucomicrobiota bacterium | reverse complement strand
TTCGTGAATTGGCGCTGAAACCGGGGCACTCACGGCTTGCTTTTCACTCCATGCCATCCATGTTGTGAACTATGCACGCCTCAGACGCCAGTGACGTTGGCGCGACCCCCCGCCGCCTGGGAGCCATCTCGCGATTGGGCCTGACCTTGGCCGGCTTCGCCTGGGCGGGATGGACGATCAGCGCGGGACCGGTGGTCGAGTGGACCCGGCTGCACCCCTTCCCAGCCGCAGCGCAGGCCCGAACGCTCATGCATGACGGACAGGTGTTCGTGGCCTTGTGCGACGGCGGCGTCATTCTCCACCATCCAGCGACCGGGAGTTGGCAGCGCGCGACGACACCCACCACCAACGAACTCCGATCGGGACTCTTCGCGATGGGCCGCTTCGTCGCGGCTGGCGACGGCGGCACGATCGTGACTTCAGACAATGGCCTCGTGTGGGAGAGTCAAACCACCGGGACGAGCGCAGACCTTGTGGCGGTGGCGGACGCGGGATCGAGCCTCCTCGCCCTCGGTGAAGGCGGGGCACTGCTGCGGTCCACGGACGGACTGGCTTGGTCGATCCAGCCGACGCCGACTTCCCAGACGCTCCGGGCCGCTGCCTATGGGGCAGGGACCTACGTCGCGGTCGGCGACGCCGGGACGGTGCTGACGTCAACAGACGGCGCCGTCTGGACACTCCGGACCAATGTCACCCAACACAACCTCGAAGACGTGGTGTTTGGCAACGGCGTCTTCATGGCCCGCGGGCCGAAATGGGTGGTGGTTTCGACCGACGGCGTCCAGTGGGCGGCCCAACAACCCCAAGGCCCTGATACGAACAATGGATTCTGGACACTCCGGCATGCGCTGCGCGGGCTGGCTTTCGGACACGGGCTCTTCGCGTTGTGCGGCGATACCGTGAGGCAGGATCTTGGGCCGGGCAACCCCGACCTTTATGAGTCTTACACTTGGCGGATTCTCCTTGTTTCCGCCGACGGCACGGAATGGCACAACTTGGTGGACGTTTACCCATTAGAGCTGGACGGGACGGCGTTGGGCGAGATGGCGTTCGGGAATGGCGTGTTCGTCGCCCTCGATCCGTGGGGTTTCTTCCGCAGCGACAACGGCCTCGATTGGGGACACATAGGAGGCCCCGCATGCGCCCATCTCCGATTCGAGTCGGGCCGATTCCTCGCCGTGGAACCGGTCTCGGCCAATCCGGCCACCCCAAACCGAATCTACACCTCTCAGGACGGCGCGACTTGGGAAGAACTGGCCCGCGATCCTGCGCCGGACCCCACGCGCGACCTGCACGAAGTGGTCTTTGAGAACGAGCGGTTTGTGATTGCAGGATCGGGCCTCAACCTTGTCTCGGCCGACGGCCAGTCCTGGAACTGGCGATTCCACCCGACCGACATCGATCCGCACGGAATCGTCAGTCACAACGGCGTCTTCGTCGCGCTCTCACCCGCAGGAAAGCCGCTGACCTCCACGGACGGACTGGAATGGTCCGCTGTCGCGACGGCCCCCGAGGGGACTTTCGCGAAGGTTCGTTTCCTCGGGCAGCAGTACATCGCCGTCGGTTCCGGAGGCGCGCTCGCGACCTCGGCGGATGGCTCGAACTGGGTCCGACGGGAGAGCGGAACGACGTCGAATCTCGTTGACTTGGCGACCGACGGTTCGCAGGTGGTGGTTGTGGGCGCGGCGGGCACGCTGCTGCGTTCGACCGACGGCGCAGTCTGGG
>DAOOQY010000996.1:0-1728 GCA_035389025.1 Verrucomicrobiota bacterium | reverse complement strand
GGCCAGCACCGCCGGTGCGGATGCCCCCAGGGCGATGATCCCGTGGTTCTGCAGCAGGATTAACCGCGGCGCCATCCCGTGCTCGCGGACGAAGTCGCGGGTTCGCTCGCGGATTTGCCAGGCCAGGGGCAGACCGGGATCCGCATAGGGCACATAGACCGACATCGCACCGCAAAACAGGATTTCATCCGGGAACATCCGATGTTCGGCAAAGTCCCGGGCGCGCGGCGAGGCGAGGATTTGGCTGACGGCGACCGGATGGCACTGGCCGACGAAACGCACGTTCTCGAGGGTCAACAGCCAGGCATGAAAGATCGACTCGATGCCGGGCATCTGCGCGGCGGAATCGACTCGCGCTTCGAGCAGGGCCTTTTCGATCGTCGCGTCGGGCAGGGTCTTGCGGTCCAGCAACTCGATCATCGGCCCCCCCCGGCATACGGTCACGTCACTCTCGGCAAGAGACGCCAGCCGAGCGCCGCTCGCCTTGAGGGCGAATTGCCCGCCATCGAGTCGGGCGGATGCGTTGCCTTCGCTCAGGATGGCCAATTGGCGCTCTTCGCGCCCGAGTTCATGCGAGAGGTCCAGCAAGGCGGCAATCTCTTGGTTCATGCGCCGCCCATTGAACATCGAATGGCCTCCCGCGCCAAGAGACAAACACCCTCGATGCGAATGAGCGCAAGGGCTCCCTGCGAATGAGCTTGCCCGCCGGGGACGATCGAGCCGAATCTTGCGCCTGTGAAAGCACGTTCCCACTCGATCCACGACGCTTCGAGAACCGCTGGCGACCGCTCCCGCACACTCACGCCCGACCGGTCCGTTCGGGCCAGAGGGTCATCCTCGGGTCACACCGTCCTGCGCGCCTTGACGTTGACGATTCTCTGCGGCTGTCTCGGCGCCGACACGCCCGGCGCCGAGCCCGGGCAGAACGGGGGCGACGAATCCCTGCCGCAGATTCGGGTGACGTCCGTGCGACGCGTGTTCCATAACGGCGAGCACAACGCGTTCACCGATCTCGTCCGATTCAAAGGCCGGCTGTTTCTGACCTTTCGCAGTTGTCCGGACGGACATGCGGTGCATCCGACGGCCTCCATTCTCATCCTGGCCAGCGACGACGACGGGCGGCAATGGAAGCAGGTCCACCAGTTCGGCGTCGCCCACAGAGACACCCGCGATCCGCATTTCCTGGTCTTCCAGGACAAGCTCTTTGTCTACACGGGAACCTGGTACAGCGGCCCAAACACGCTGCCGCCCAAGGATTGGGACTTGAACCAGCATCTGGGCTATGCGGCCTGGTCCCAAGATGGAGTCCAATGGCACAGCCCCATCCTCCTCGAAGGGACATTCGGACACTACATCTGGCGCGCAGGGACGTTTGGCGGCAAGGCCTACCTGTGTGCCCGGCGCAAGATCGGCTTTGCCGTCGGCCCCAAAGGAGAAGGCCGTGAGGTCGAATCCCTGATGCTCGAAAGCGACGACGGCCTGATCTGGCGCAAATGCGCCGTGTTTCAGGAGGTCGCCGGGGACGAAACAGCGTTCCTCTTCGAACCGGACGGCCAGGTGCTGGGGATTGGGCGCCGCCACGGCACGGCCCAGCTTCTTCGGTCGGGCCCCCCATACACGCGATGGGACCGGCTGGACCTGGACCGCTCGATTGGGGGCCCGATGCTGGTCAAGTGGGGCGACCGCTGTCTGGTTGGCGGACGCGACTCGACACCGGATCGCGGCCCG
>DAOOQY010000995.1:0-1742 GCA_035389025.1 Verrucomicrobiota bacterium | reverse complement strand
CACTACCATACCACGCTTCCTCTACGGTTGCAACCTTTATTTATTACCGCTGCCTTACCGCGCGCGACGCGCCCGCATCGGTTCATGGGCGCGATACGTTCCAAGAAAGAAATGTCACCTCCCATGAACAGTCTGTCGGTCGATTCGAGGTTATCGCCTCGAAGTTTGTCACTGGACGACCATGCCGACAAACGGCGGCACCTTGGCTTGCAGAAACACCAGGATGCCTGCCAGGGTCGCCAGGGCGAGGCTGTGGAAGAACACATAGCGCAGAATCTCGCCCTCGTGTCCAAACCAGTTCGTTGCCGTGCTCGCGACCACAATGCTCTGAGCATCGATCATCTTGCCCATCACGCCGCCGGAGCTGTTCGCGGCGCCCATCAGGATGGGGCTGATGCCGGTTTGTTCGGCTGTGATGCGCTGAAGACTGCCGAAGAGCACGTTCGACGCCGTGTCCGAACCTGTCAGCGCCACACCCAGCCATCCGAGCAATGTGCCAAAAAATGGATACCATGTCCCCGTGTGCGCCAGGGCCAGGCCGAGCGTGGCGTCGGCTCCCGAGTACTTCGTCACATACCCCAGGGCAAGCATCCCGGCGATGGTGAGCAGCGAGAATCGGACGCGGATCAGCGTGGCCCAGTACACGCCCAGGAGTTCGCGCGGCGAGTAACCGATCAATACTCCCGTCACCAACGCCGCCAGCAGAATGGCCGTGCCCGTGGCCGAGAGCCAATTCCATGTGAACACGGCCCGCTCGGGTTGCGCATTCGGCGGCGCCACTGGCGGTGAACGCAATACGACTCGATCCAGCTTGGGCACGGGAATGTCGATCTTCGTCACGCCGGAGGGCAGGCGCACGCTTGCGCTGCCGACGGTCAGAGCAGAGTCGCCGTTGAGGAAGCCTTTGACCTGGGGGAGACCCCAGACGAAAAGAAACAGACTCAGCGTGGCCCACGGCAGCCAGGCACGCCTCAGTTCGCGGCGGGTGTGCTGCTGGACCGGACGCTCAGCCGGTTTGGATGACGCGTCCGCAGGCAGCGCCCAAGTTGTTTCCGGTTTCCAGAACCTCAGCAGAGTGGCAAGCGCGCCCATCGAGCAGACGGACGCCACCACATCCACCAGCCACGGGCCGTGGAAATTGGACACCAGGAACTGGGGAACGGCGAAGCTGATCCCGGCGGTCAGGGCCGCCGGCCAGACGCCCAGCACGCCCCGCCAGCCTGCCATCGCCCAGACGACCCAGAAGGGCACAATGAGGGAGAAGAAAGGCAACTGCCGGCCCACCATTGCCGAGAGTTGATGCAGGTCCATGCCCGTCACGGCGTTGAGCGCGATGATCGGGGTGCCCAGGGATCCGAAGGCCACGGGGGCGGTGTTGGCGATCAAAGACAGACCGCACGCCTGCAACGGCGCGAAGCCCAGGCTGATCAGAATGGCGGATGTGACGGCGACCGGCGTGCCGAACCCCGCCGCGCCCTCGAAGAAGGCGCCAAAGGAAAAGGCGATGAGAATGACCTGGACGCGCGGATCGGGCGCCAGCGATGCCAGGCTGCCGCGCAGGACATCGAACAGCCCGCGGCGGACAGTCAGTTGATACAGGAAGATGAGGTTGAGGATGATCCACCCGATCGGGAACAGACCATAGGCGGCACCATAGCCCGTTGCCCCAAACACGGGCTGCACGGGCATGCGATAAACACCCAGAGCCAGCGCCAGCGCGACCCCCAAACCGAGCCAGGCCG
>DAOOQY010000994.1:0-1760 GCA_035389025.1 Verrucomicrobiota bacterium | reverse complement strand
CGAGCACATGGGCATGCGGCCCCTGCCAAACCCTTGGATCATTGTCGTCCACAGCCAAAACCGATCGGAGCAGGTGAAGATCTTCGGCTATTCCATCCCCCACCAATCCTCGATGTCCGGGTCATTATACCGTTCGCACCTCGCCAGCCACTCTGGCATCTGCCGAGCAATCGTCTGCCCGAATGTGGCCAGTTGCTGGGGACTGACGCGGTCAAGAGCGGCCAGAAAAGCGTAAAACTTGTACAGACTGGTGGCGTTGCTCTTGATGGTGCTCGGCGTCGACCACATCGCCTTCCGAATGAACCAATCGCCCAGGAAGGCGTCGACGTCCTCGATTCCTTCATCCGGCCTCTTAACGCCCTCCCAGAGCAAGAATTCGTTGATGAAGAACTCGACGTTGTCGCGGTGTCTCTTGATGGTCCTCGGCGCAAGCCTCTGACGGCGCAGCAGACCGACGAAGGTGTCCAACAATCGCTCGTTCTCCCGGCGAACCTCTTCGCAAGCGCGCTCGTAGTCCTGGTCCTGCAGCCGTGATTCGCCATTCCCAGACGGACCGCCTCCCGCGTCGCCCAAGGCGGGCGGTTCCTTCGGGCCGACAAACACCCTGAAGCCTGGGGCCGCAGATGGCCGGGATTCGGGGTGGTCGGACCCGTTGTCAATCGGCCCGCTCATTTCCCAGTCCAAGCATACTTCCCAGGGCCGACCCTCTTGATTTCCTTGATGTTCGCGCCGGTCTTGTAGAACCAGGCGGACACGTGGTTGTAAGATTCACGGGGCGGGAACCTACGCGCTCGGCCGGTCACAGAGCAAGCCCCAGGGCAGGAGTTTCATATCCATTCGCCAGCCACCGACAAATTGGCCGAGCACTTGATCGCTCAACGCTCAACGGTCGACGCTCGACGTACAACGAAAGCAGTTGTTGAAAGTTGTGCGTTGGGCGTTTCACGTTGAGCGTTCTCTGGCCTCCAACCTCCAACTCTCCACTCTCAACTCTCCACTCTCAACTCTCAACTCTGCCTCCCTCCCCCCATATTTGTCCCACCCCCTGGCGTATTGTGGCCGGCATGAGATTCAAATACGCGGATTGGATTCGACCCGAGACGGACGAGGTGGTGGCGGTTTTCGGGCAGGCCAAACTGGTGCGTCGACTTGACGGCAAAACCGAACTGCGGGGTGGCACCCATCAGGACCGCATCACGGCCAAGGAATGGATCGCCCTGTTCTGGCACGAGGCGGTGCTGGAGAAGTGGTGAAGCCGAACCAACTTCGTTTCTGGCCTGACCCGCGGCCGGTCGTTGACCGCTTGGGCGAAGCGTTCTTCCGCGAGTTGCCGGAGAGCCCCGGCGTCTATCTGATGTACGACGCCGGGGATGCGGTCTTGTACGTCGGGAAGGCGCGCAGTCTTCGACAGCGCCTCTCGAGCTACCGCGTGGCGAATCCGGATCGCCTGCCGCGTCGGCTCCTTCGTCTCCTGCACAGGATCGAACGAATCGCCTGTGATTATGGGTTTCTGTTGCCTGCGGGGTTCATTGTGATAGGCTTGCCAATACGATCATGGTTCGCGTGAACATACACAGCGGAATCCCGGCCCCAGAAGGTGCTCCACTGCCGGCCGGCACTCCTGTCCCCAGGCGGTTCAGCTATCGTTAAGCCCGGTCGTGCAACCGATGACCTCCACCGATCGCACCTCCGTCATGGACCTCACAGGCTCCAAAACCTCCCCATCCGAAAAGCATGCCGCCAACCTCAGCTTCGAGGCC
>DAOOQY010000993.1:0-1771 GCA_035389025.1 Verrucomicrobiota bacterium | reverse complement strand
ACTGTACGATGTTCGAGGCATCGGGCGAGTTTGCCCCGACAACCAGGTCGCCAGGGATGGCGTTATTGTGGAGCACGCTATGGTTGAGGCGAAGCCGGGCGCAATCGACCCAGGTTGTGCCGGTGTACGTGTTGGCTTCGGCGCCCGCGAACTCGAAACTCTCGCCGTCGAGCAGAAGCCCGCCGGCGCCACTGACTCGGTTGGACAAGACCAGCGTCCCGCTGCTCGACAACCGGCTGTCGGTGTTGAGGGTGAGCGTGCCGCCCCAGACCGAATCGCCCGAGCTTGCCAAGACGTGGCCGCTCGACGCGGAGCGATTGAGTGTTAGCGGTTCGTCGGGCACCTGGACCCCATCGAGTCGGAGTTGGCCGTTGGCATCGATCCTGGTGCCGACCAGCAGTCCCCCGCCGGCCCCGAGAGCCTGGCTGTGGCCGATCGCCAGCGCGCCTTCGTCGACATCCGTCACTCCGCCGTAGGTGTTGGGTCCGGCCAGGCGCATCGTCCCGAGCCCGGCCTTGGTGAAACCGCGTCCGACGTAGAGCGGCGCTCCGCTGGTGCCCGCGCTCACCGTTGCCGTGACGTCCAAGTCCACGCCGGACACAACGTCTCCCACCGTGAAGGTCCGGTCGCTATTGCCCAGGTGGAGGTTGCCGGCAATCATCGCCGTCTCCCCCAATCCCTCGACCACCACATCCCCGCCCAGGACCAGCCGGCCGGACCCGGTCTGCACCGTGCCGCCCCCGACAAACCGGAGACTTCCCACCGTGTTGGTCTGACCATCGAGGTCCAGAACACAATCCTGGTAGATCGTCACCGCGGACCCGGCTGCGATCTGGCCGTTCTCGACCAGTCGCACGCTGGCTGCGCCGCTCGAACCGACAATCAGGTCGCCTGGCACCGCGATCTGCCCCACGCCGCCCGACACCTTGTTCAGGGTCAGCGTGCCGCTCTGCACCCAGACCGTTCCTTCGAGTTGATTCGAGTGTCCGCCGAAGAAAACCACCGTATTGTCCCCGGTCAGCACCACGCTGCCCCGGTTCCGAATCACGCCGCTGACGTTCACGGCGCCGCGGCCGTCGATGGCGAGATTGGCCCGGTTGAGGTTGATGTCGCCCGAGAGCAGGAGGGTGCCCGACGCGCTCGAGACCTCGAAGGTTTGGTGGCCGCTGAGGGTGACCGGCGTTTCGATTGTGTTGCCCAGGTTGGGCTGCCTGGCGTTGATGCCCCCGGTGAGCGCGAGGGCCTCGCCGCGCAGGGTGTAGCCGTTTACGGTGAACGTCAGGTCCTGGAACGTCCGCCCCGCAAGGTCGTTGGTCATCGCCTTGATGCGCCCCGCCGGCAACAGGGGAAAGCTCAGCGCGTCCTTATCCGCCGGCGCCCCGGCTGGCGACCAGTTGGACGCCGTGCTCCAGCGGCCGCCCGACTGGCCGGTCCAGGTCTTGATGCCTGCAACTGCGACGGATGGAGCTAGATAGAGAAATAGCGCGAGTGTGAGAAGTCGGCGAGCCTTCATGGCGTTGAGGATTGGCACTGTGATCGGACTGAAGCCTGACGAATCCGCCGATCCTCTGTCAACCGCTAACCCGCGTATTTCGCACTCGCGAATTGACTCTAGTCAAGGGTAACCATGGGGGGAGGGGGGCGTTGACTCGTCATTGTGGTAACCGCGCAGAAAACCACAATTATGAATGGAGAAAGAGAATGGGGTCGCAAACAACAGGGCGGTTCTGAGCTGGGAGGGGGTGATTGGAGAATAGGGACTTAACGAATT
>DAOOQY010000992.1:0-1771 GCA_035389025.1 Verrucomicrobiota bacterium | reverse complement strand
CAACGGCTGGCGTCCTCGAACGCGGCACCGGTGATCCTGGCCCGCGGGGTGATGCTCTTCGAGCAGGGCAAACAGGACGAGGGAATCGCTCTGGCCAAGCACGCCCTCGAGTTGGCGAAGGACCCGAAGGAGAAGGCCGCTCTCGAGTTGCGCGTTCGAGTGATGGAGGGACGCAAGGAAGCCGAGAGCAGGAACCGGCAGCGGCGCGAACGCCCCCCCCAGAGCCCGCTGCCGCTGGATCCCTGATTCGCTTCGAGAGCCGCGCCATGCCGCGGCCGCAAGGGTGGGCGGGGTGGGACGGTGATTTTGCTTGTACCTGAGCGCGCGGGCGAAAATCCTTGGCCCATGCGTTTACCTCTCTCGATGCGTTTGGCGATGGGGCGCTTCCTGCCCGTTTGGTTCTGTTTGATCATCGCAGCCGGCCTGATGGCTGAGGAAGCCCGCCTCCTGCGTTTTCCGGCCATCCACGACGACAAGGTTGTCTTCGGCTATGCCGGAGACCTTTACAGTGTGCCCGTCCAGGGCGGCGTGGCGCGGCGCCTGACCAGCGATCCCCAGGGCTACGAGATGTTCCCGCGCTTTTCCCCGGATGGAAAGTGGATTGCCTTCACGGGCCATTACGACGGCAACACCGAGGTCTACGTGATGCCGTCCGAGGGCGGGGTGCCCAGGCGCCTGACGCACACCGCGACCGTCGACCGCGATGAGGTTGCCGACCGGATGGGGCCCAACAACATCGTCATGACCTGGCGCGACAACGCGACCGTCGTCTATCGGTCGCGTCGAACCCAGTGGAACGCGTGGAAAGGGGACCTGACGCTCGCCCGGATCGACGGCGGCGTGCCGGAGGTGCTGCCGCTGCCCCGGGGCGCGTGGTGCTCGTTTTCGCCGGACGGCAAACGGCTCGCCTACAACCGCGTGTTCCGTGAATTCCGCACCTGGAAGCGCTATCGCGGCGGCCAGGCGGACGAGATTTGGGTTTACGATTTCGAGACGAAGTCCACCGAGAGACTGACCGAGGATTCCGCCCAGGACATCTTCCCGATGTGGCGCGGCGACCGCATCTACTTCGTGTCCGAGCGCGACGCCAACGGCCAGGCGAACCTCTACGTCGTGGACCTGTCGACCAAGCAGGTCCGCGCGCTGACCCAGTTCACCGAGTTCGCCGTCAAGTTTCCGTCACTGGGCGACCAGGCCATTGTGTTCGAGAACGGCGGCTTCATTTACAGGCTCGATCTGGCCAGCGAACAGGTCACCAAGGTGCCAATTGAAATCCGGGAGGATTTCGCCATCGGCCGCGCGGGATGGCGCGATGTCGGCCAGGCCATTACAGGCTATGACGTCGCGCCCGACGGCGCGCGCCTCGTTGTGGGGGCGCGCGGGGACATCTTCACCGTGCCGGCCAAGTATGGGCCTACGCGCAATCTCACCGCCACACCCGGCGTCCATGAGCGCAGCGCCGCATGGTCACCCGACGGCAAGTGGATCGCCTACATCGCGGACGCCACCGGCGAGGATGAAATCTACATCCGCCCCCAGGACGGCTCGGAGGCGCCCACGCAACTGACGTCCGGCAGCGACACGTACAAGTACCAGCTCGCCTGGTCGCCCGATTCGAAACGCCTGCTCTGGTCCGACAAGAAGAACCGGCTCCAGTTCATCGACGTGGCTTCGAAGCAAACGACCGTGGTCGACCAGTCGCCCGCCTGGGAGATTCACGATTTCACCTGGTCGCCCGACAGCCAGTGGATCGCGTTCACACGGCCCGAGG
>DAOOQY010000991.1:0-1774 GCA_035389025.1 Verrucomicrobiota bacterium | reverse complement strand
AGACCAGGCCGCACCATTGCACGGGCAGACCAATCCAGTTGGGCGCGACCCAGGCCGTCGCTCCGAGGACGGGGATCGTGCCATAGACGCCGACAGGGTTGGACGTGGGCGGACTGAGATAGACAAACGGCACGCCTGTCCAGGCCCAATAGCGGGCCTGTTCGAGAAACGCCGGATCGCGGGTGAGTTCGAACCCGATGGTGTAGGCGCGGACGAGATGGGCTGAGGCCAGGATGTCGGGCGTGTGCAGGGGAATCTCCCAGGTCTGTGCCCCGCGCGGAACTGTGTTGCGGAACTTGTCGAGCGCACCCAGGTGGCGCAGGCCCAGGGTGCGCAGGACGGGATTGCCAGAGAAGAGGGCGTCGGTGAGCAGTGACTCGATGACGGCGGCGGTGAGACCGTTGGCGTCGGGCGCCCAGTGAGTCCGGCCATAGTCCAATCCGTTGGCCGGTTTCTGGTAATGGACCGAACCATCGGGCTGGAACCGGCCAAGCAGGGCGTTTCCGTGCGCCTGGGCCGCCACGGCGTTGTCGGAGACGGCGCCATAGACCAGGGCGGGGAGCGGGTAGGTGACATGGCCGACTTGGGCGCCGTTGTAGTTGGCGGGCGACACGAGCGCCAGGGCGGCTTGTGCACCGGTCCGGAGGCGCGCGGCCAGTCCCGTATCGCCCACTTTCGAGGCGAGCCAATCCATATACAGGGCGGCATCGGCGCTTGGTCCTGACGAGAAGCCCGGAGCGGCATGGCGATAGCGGTCGCCATCGCGGATTTGTGAGTCAAGCCAGCCCCGTGCAGCGAGGGCGAAGAAGTCGCCCGTGCTCATTCCGATTTCGGGCACGGGCGGGAAGCCGAAGAGGCGGGCGTACTGCTGCACGGCGGGGACAACGGACTCCCCGCGCCCGCCGAGGAGAAGAGCGCTGACCGTGACACTGCGGTTGGCCGCGAGAGTGACCGTGTCGTAAGGGAGCAGACTGCTTTCCTCGCGGTTGACACCGTCGGAGCCGGGGAAGAGCAGGCCCATGAGATGCGATTGCGTGCCGAAGAATCGCTCGGGTGAGTCGAAAACGGCGCAGGTGTTGGGTTGGTCGCGGTTCCATGCCAGTCCCACGTAGCGTTCCTGGGCGGCGAGAGCCATGAGAGGAAACGTCAGTTTCAGGGTATCGGGCACCTGGCGGTCCGAGGCGGGCGGATTGAGGTCCGCCGTCGAACTGCTCGGTTCGTTGTCGAGATACTCGACACCCGCCAGAAGGGCCTGGAGCTTGTTTGTGCCGTAATCGCCCAGACCGGCCAGCAGTGTGAAGACAGGCAGGTAAAGCACCGCACGATCCTGGTCCGCGCTGACGCGGGTCGAGACCCCCAGCGCTCCGGCCTGGTTCAGCGTGAACGCCTGCTCGATCTGCCATCTGGCGCCGTCCGGATCCGTGCAGACAGCTCTTGCGCGAATCGCGCCGCCAATCGTCCTGTCGGCCAGCAGGCTCAGCGGTTGGTGCTCGATCGTGACGACAGCGTCGGCGCCATATCCGTACGGGAACCAGCGTACCTGGTTGTTGTGCACGTAGCCGATCAAGGCCCGATTGTTGCCGCATGCCAGCCGTTGGCCGGCAACGTGGACCTCGAATTCACCCAAACCACCTCGGCCATGAATCAGTTTGAGGTCGCCCGATTCCAGCGTCACGGCATCGGGACCGAGGGTGGGTGGGGCAGGCGAAGGCCAGATCGGCGGGTGGAATGCCACGCGCGGCTCGAAGCGGAGTCGGTTGAGCACGCATGTGCC
>DAOOQY010000990.1:0-1780 GCA_035389025.1 Verrucomicrobiota bacterium | reverse complement strand
CCACGTAGTCGCCGCACGCGCCCGGTATGGCGCCCTTGACCAGCAGCAAATTGTCGGCCTCGATCACCTGGACCACTTCAAGGTTCTGAATGGTCCTTTGAACCCGGCCCATGTGGCCGGGCATGCGCGTGCCGCGCATCACCGTGCCAGGAAACAGGCGCTGTCCGATCGCGCCGGGCCGCCGGTGCCAGCCCTTCGAGCCGTGGGTGCTGTCGCCCCCGCGGAAGCTGTGGCGCTTGACCACGCCTTCGAAGCCGCGGCCCTTCGTGATGCCGATCGCATCCACAAAGTCGCCTGCGGCGAAAACGGCGGGCCCCACAACATCGCCCGGCTTCACGGCCAGGGAGAATCCGCGGAATTCGCGGATTCGGCGGACGGGCGTTCCGCCCTGTTTTCGGATGTGGCCCAGGAGCCCCTTGGCAAGCCGCTGCTCCTTTTGCCCATCGAAACCGAGCTGAACCGCGTCGTAGCCGTCGGTCGCGACCGTCTTGCACTGCAACACGCAATTGGGTCCCGCCAGCACGACGGTCACCGGCACAAGGTTACCGTGCGCGTCGTAGACGCGAGTCTGTCCAAGTTTCTTTCCGAGCAAACCAATCATAACCTAAATCTTGATCGTGATATCCACCCCCGCGGGCAGATTGAGCTTCTTCAACTCGTCCACAGTCTTGGCGGTCGGCTCCAGAATGTCCAGGAGACGCTTGTGAGTCCGCTGCTCGAACGTTTCCATCGACTTCTTGTCGGCATGGGGCGAGCGCTGGACCGTGAACCGCTCGACGCGTGTGGGGAGCGGGATCGGCCCGGCCACCATCGCGCCCGTGCGCTTCACGGTCTCGACGATGTCGCGGACCGACTGGTCAATGACGCGATGATCGTACGCTTTGAGGCGGATGCGGATACGTTGTGCAGCCATACAAAGATCAGAGGTTTCAAGTTCAACTGCGCGCGGCCTTCGGCTTGGCCGAGTCCAAAATCGCCGTCAGGATGTTCGCCGGCACCGGCTCGAACGACTGCGGCTCCATCGAGTACGCCGCGCGCCCCTTCGAGAGCGACCGGATCGCCGTGGCGTACCCGAACATCTCGCTCAGCGGCACGCGGGCGTGCAGGCTCGTGGCGTTGTTTTTCGCCTCGATGCTGACGATCTTGCCGCGGCGCCGATTCAAGTCCCCGAGCAGATCGCCCTGGTATTCCTCGGGAGTGGTGCATTCCACTTTCATGATCGGCTCGAGCAGGATCGGGCCGGCCTTCTTCGCGGCGTCCTTCAGAGCAAAGATGCCCGCCATCTTGAACGCCAGTTCGCTGGAGTCAACCTCGTGGTATGTGCCGTCCACAATCGCGATCTTCAAGTCCACCATGCGATAGCCCGCCAGCACCCCGCCCGCAATCGCCTCCTCGAGCCCGTGCACCACCGCCGGAATGTACTCCTTGGGAATCGCGCCGCCCACAATCTCGTTGGCGATCTCGACTCCCTTGCCGCGCTCGTTGGGGCGCAGCGTGATCACCGCATGCCCGTACTGCCCGCGCCCGCCGCTCTGCCGGATGAACTTGCCTTCGCCCTCCGCCGCCCGGCTGACCGTCTCGCGGTACGCGATCTGCGGTGCGCCCGCATTGGCCTGCACCTTGAACTCGCGGGAGAGCCGGTCGCGGATGATCTCGAGGTGCAATTCTCCCATGCCGGCGATGATCAGTTCGCCCGTCTCGCTGTCCGTGTAGACCCGGAAGGTCGGGTCCTCCTCGGCCAGCCGCTGAAGACCCTCGCTCATCTTGTCGCGGTCCAGCT
>DAOOQY010000989.1:0-1796 GCA_035389025.1 Verrucomicrobiota bacterium | reverse complement strand
GGCCGTAAATCTGGTCGGGCAGGCCGGTGGCGTTCAAAGCCTCGACCACCACGAAGAGGGCGGCAAAGAAAACCAGCAAGTGCCAGTCCACCAGCTTGAGAACTTCATGCGTGTCGCGCCGCGCAAGAACCATGATCAAGGCCCCGCCGGCCAGAGCGGTCCAGGCCAGATTCAGCCCGGCGAGAAACCCCGCGAAGGTGCAGCCCAGCACCAGACAGGAGAGCCCGAACAGCCGCCGATCGAGTTGCGGGGCGGGCCCGGCGGGCCTCTGAATGCGCGCGGCGCGCAGCACGCGATAAAAACCGATGCGCAGCACGGCGTATTCAATGGCCAATCCCACCGCCGCTGCCGGGAGCATCGCCAGCGAGAATCGTGCGAACGGAATGCCCGAGAGCCCGCCAATGATCATGTTTTGCGGGTTGCCGACCAATGTGGCCGCGCTGCCGATGTTGGCGCTCATCGCCAGGGCCAGAAGGTAGGGCGGCAAGGGCAGACCCCCGCGCACCATCACCGCCACGACCAACGGCGTGAGCATCAGACAAACCGTGTCATTGACGAGCAAGGCGGACAACACGCCGGAGGCAACGATCAGGTAGAGGAGCATCCGTTGCGGCGTGCGGGCAAACGTCAGCACCCGATCCGCCGCCCAATCGAAGAAGCCGGCGAGAAACAGGTAGGACGAAATAAGCATCATCCCCAGCAGCAGCACCAGGGTGTCGTAATCCACCGCCCGATAGACCTCCTCGGGCGTCAGCACGCCCGCCACAACCATCAGCACCGTGCCCAACAGGGCCGATGCCGGCCGGTTCAGCGGCAGAATCTTCAGCCGCCGCCCGCTGATCAGCAGGTAGGTCAGGGCGAAAATCGCAATCGCGAGGTACTCCTTAAGCTCCGCGCTCACGGGTTCAACAGCCGGCCCGGCCCGTCGCACAGTGCCGCGCCCGCCGGGGACCATCCGCGGCGTGTGCCAGCCGGCGGCAACCTCTGCCAGCCCCGGATGCCAGCGTCAATCCAAATGCGCATCCGGATCAATGCAGTCGGCGCTCGACACGCGCCGTGCGCCGCCCTATGCAGTGGGCGGCTCAGACAAACCGGTCTGTTCCCCCGCGACCATGTCCACGGCTGAATCCAGGATGGACTCGCGCGAGCGCGTCCGATGCGCCATGCGGCATCTCCTGCCGGATCGCGTGCCGGTGTTCTGCCAGCTCGCCCTGGGCCACTACTTCCTGCACGGCGGCATCGCCCCGCACGAAATCTGGTTCACCACCGAGGGCTTCGCCCAGGCGTTGGTCCGCCTCCAGCAGCGCTACCGCTTCGATGGCATCCTCGTCAACCTGCCCGGCCGCCCCCCGGACCTGCTCTCGCGCGTCCGGCAGATCGACGCCACGGACGAAGGGACACGACTTCTGTGGGCCGACGGCAGTTGCACAACCGTCCCCCCCGACGACAACCCACAGCATCGCCTCGCCACCCAGGCTTCATTGCCGCGCGCCGACTTCGCCCGGCTCGATCCGGACCGGCTCGACGCTCTGGATGCCCTCGCAGGGTACTGGTGGAACGTCTGTCACGTTCCGTGGATCGACGGCAAAACGTCCCCGGGCCTCCTGCGCCAGATTCCCGCGTACTTCGGAGACACCATCGATCGGGTGCGGGCGCTGACGCGCGGAGCGGTCTCGGTTCATGGCGAGGTGTTCTCGCCCTTCACGCATTTCATGGAACTCTTCGGATACGAGGAGGCCCTCATGGCGCTGGTGACCGATCCGGGCAAGGCGCGCGCCTTTCTCGACCGGTTGACG
>DAOOQY010000988.1:0-1800 GCA_035389025.1 Verrucomicrobiota bacterium | reverse complement strand
CGGTTGGCGAATCGAGGTCTCGAGGGGGCGTCCGCCGAGATCGGTCCCTGGACTGCGACATGGGCACGGGGCGCCGGTTATCCCGATCGCGATCCGAACCTGGACGCGCTGCCGGGCTTTCGGAATCCGCCGCCGGGGTATGGTGAAGTGCCGTTTTGGTGGTGGACGGGCGATCCGCTCGATGTGGACCGACTGACCTGGCAACTTGATCAGTTGCATCAAAAGGGGATCAGCGGTGTGCAGGTCAATTATGCGCACGAAGATACGCCGGGCTGGCCGACCTATGCTGCCGAACCGCCGATCTTCAGCGACGCATGGTGGCGCGTTTGGGGGCAGGTGGTCGACGCCTGCCGACAACGCGGCATGGGCATCGGGTTGAGCACCTACACGCTCGATTGGCCCGGGGCGGACAATTTGTTCCGCCGCCTCTTCACATCGAGACCGGAACTCAACGCTCTGAGATTGGAGCCGCTCCCACGGCAGCGCTTCACGAGCGGTCAATCGGTCCAAGTTCCGGTGCCGTCCGATTTGGTTGCGGCGCGCGCCTATCCGGTCAAGGATGGCCAGGTGCAGCGTGGCGGCGTGGATTTGAGGGCGAGCATCCGCGACGGGCGCCTCGAGTGGACGCCGGACGAGGGTGAATGGGAGCTGTGGCTGGTTCGGGCCGAGCGGCAGGCCAACACCCTCAATCCGCTTCTGACGGGCATCGGCGACACGATCATCCGCGACTTCTACCAGCGGTTCCAGGAGGCCACGCCCAACCGGTCGGCGGAAGGACTCGATTACTTCTTCAACGACGAGTTGCACATCGGCGCCGGGGCGCGGGTCTGGAACAGCGACTTCGCGGATGAGTTCCAGCGGCGCAAGGGGTACAACCTGTTCGAAGTGCTGCCGGCTCTATGGGCTGATCTCGGACCGGTGACCCCCAAAGTCCGGATCGATTACGCCGACGTGCGGATGGCGTTGATGGAGGAACGCTACTTCCAGCCGATCTATCAATGGCACGCTTCGCGCGGGCTGATCTTCGCCTGTGATTCCGGCGGACGCGGGCTGCAGCCGGACGAGTTTGGCGATTATTTCCGCGCGACGCGCTGGTACAGCGCCCCTGGCCACGACACGCCCGGCGGGCACGCAGACCTCATCAAGGGCAAGGTCTCATCCTCGATCGCGAGTCTATACAGGCGACCGCGCGTGTGGCTCGAGGGCTATCACAGCCTTGGCTGGGGGGCGACACCCGAGCGCCTGATGTTCGCCACGCGGGAGAACTATCTCTATGGTTGCACACTGCTGAACCTCCACGGTCTGTACTACAGCACGCACGGCTCGTTCTGGGAATGGGCGCCGCCGTGCTATCACTTCCGGATGCCGTACTGGGAGCACATGGGGGTGTTCCTCAAATACTTCGAGCGGCTCTCGTACCTGCTGAGCCAGGGAACATTCGTCGCCGACGTCGCAGTGCTCTATCCGGTCGCGTCATTCGAGGCCGGACTGGATGGAGGAAAGGCGACTCAAATCGCTTTCGACACGGGCCGCGCGTTGCTGGCTGCTGGCGTCAACTTCGAGTTCCTGGATGCCGATTCCCTGGCGCGGGCCACGGTTGGCGACGCACGGCTCGCGACCGCGGATTCCTCGTATCGCGCACTGGTCTTCCCCGCCATGGAAGCGGCGCGCTGGTCGTCGCTGCAAAAGGCTGCTGCATTCGCCCAGTCCGGCGGCCTGGTCGTGAGCGTTGGTGCGCTTCCGCTTGCCAGCGACCGCGCCGGCCGGGACGACCCGGACCTCGACGCGCTCGTGGCAGCG
>DAOOQY010000987.1:0-1801 GCA_035389025.1 Verrucomicrobiota bacterium | reverse complement strand
CATCGAGCAGAAGAGCGGGGCGGTGGCCGCGATTGCTGACTTTGAGATTCGGCGCCGATCCGGTCACCGAAGCCTCGGTCACGATCAGGCTTCGCTCGAGAACGGCCTCATCAAGGGTGAGAAACGGCGCCGGACCCGCGTCGGGCCCGCGCAGCGGAAAGACAACGAAGTGACGGTAGATTTGGGCTTCGGTCAAGACGAGGCCCGACAGGCAGTTCGAGGTCGCGGCATTCATAGGCATTCTCAATGTCTGGACCTGGATTCTACCCGGGCGGGTCTGACATCTATTGACACCCCCCCATTGGAAAACGGACGCGGTTTTGGAGCGGGTCGGCTCTGTTTGCTTTTGGGTTGGAAGTGCGAGGACCAAAGCCCAGACTCCCCCCATGAAGTCGCTGCGCCCGACCCGGCTGGGACTGGTGCTTGCCTGGACCACGGTGAGCGTGGTCGTGGCTGCCCAGGACGATGAGACGCCAACCGCCCACGCGCTCGTGGCGGCACAACACACGCTGGCCGATCCGGATTGGAAAGCCGTCGCCGATGCGCTGGCGGCGAAGCATCGCAGCCGTGTGCTATCGTTCACCAACTCGGTGTTCGAGACACTGCCTGCGCTGCGGGCCCACTTCCCGCGGTACGTCTGTTTTGTGGCCCCTCCAGAAACCGTCACCCGACAGCTCGTAATCGATGTCCACCGCCTGGCGCGCCGAGTTGATGACGATCCGTACGCCGATTTCTTCTGGGGCATCCTCACGGGCTATGACGCGGCGAATGCCCTGCGCATCGCCCGGCAGCACGAGCCCTTGACCATCCGCAGGGTCGCGTCGGGAACCGAACTGCCGATGGACATGGTCGACGAGGGAGTCTGGTACTGCGAACTCAACAAGAACAAGATGGTTCGAAAGGAACCGGGCAAGGCGGCCGTCGAACTCGAGGGTCCGGACGACACCACCGAGGCGCTGGTGAAGTCGCTCAGCGAGTATCAGGCCGATCTGTTTGTGACCTCGGGCCACGCCACGGAACGCGACTGGCAGATCGGGTTCGGATATCGAAGCGGCGTCTTCAAGCATGCCGATGGCATGCTTGTTGGCCATGACACACGGGGCAACACGTTCCCCATCCGCGCGCCGAATCCGAAGGTGTATCTGCCGGTCGGCAACTGTCTCATGGGGCACATCGACCGGCGCGATTGCATGGCGACGGCGTGGATGAACAGCGGCGGCGTCTGCCAGATGTTGGGTTACATCCAGCCGACGTGGTACGGCTACATGGGGTGGGGGGTGCTGGATTATTTCGTCGAGCAACCGGGCCGCTACACGCTTACCGAGGCGTTCTTTGCCAATCACCACGCCCTGGTCCATCGCTTGGCCACGTTCTTTCCCGAATTGGCTGGAGCGGATACGGACGCAGCCGGACGCGCGCCGGTTCCGATCGAGGTCAACGAGAAGGCGAAGGCGGCCGGGCTTACGCGCAACGACGCGCGTGGGCTGGTGTTCGACCGCGATCACGTTGCGTTCTACGGCGATCCTGGATGGGCGGCGCGGATGGCCGACCGCCCGAAGGCCTTCGATCAGAGAATCAGTGTGCAGGACCAGACCTATGTGTTCGAAGTCACGCCCCGGCGCGGCCCGGGCAGCTTCGATGCCGTCAACCGAAACGGTTCGCAGCGGGGCGGGCGCCCGTTCGTGGCTTACCTGCCGCACCGCATCCGCAACCCGCGGATCATCGAGGGCGCGGACCTCGAACCGGTCAGTGCGCATCTGCGATTTTTCGGTGGCGATAGCGTTTGATGATTGTGGGTGGA
>DAOOQY010000986.1:0-1804 GCA_035389025.1 Verrucomicrobiota bacterium | reverse complement strand
GTTCTTCTCGGGTGTGGGTGGCCAGGTGGATTTCAACCGGGGCGCCGCCAAGGCCCACGGCGGAAAGGCGATTATTGCCCTGCCCTCGACCGCCAAGAACGGCACCATCTCCCGCATCGTCACCCGCCTCAGCCCGGGCGCGGGGGTTGTCACGACGCGCGCCGGAGTGAACTACGTGGTCACCGAGTACGGCGTCGCGTATCTGCACGGCAAGAGCATTCAGGAGCGTGCCCTGGCCCTGATCTGCATCGCCCATCCGAACTACCGCGCCCAGTTGCTGCGGGAGGCCATCGAGGCCAAGTACCTGTCTGCCTCGATGTCCGACAAGGAGGGCAAAATCCACGTCGGCCCCAAGGAACTGCGCACAACCCACCTTCTGGCCGATGGCACCCAGATCAGCTTCCGCCCGATTCACCCGACCGACGAACCGCGAATGCGCGATCTGTTCTACGCCTTGTCGCAGCAGACGATGTATTACCGTTTCATGAGTTTTCGCCGCGCCGTCCCGCGCAGGGAACTTCAGGAGTTCGTCTACATCGACCATCGCAACGACGTGACCGTCGTCGCGACATTGCCCGAGGCCAATGGCGAAAACATCATCGCCGTCGGCAGTTACTACCTGGATCCCAAACACAACATGGCCGAGGTCGCCTTCGTCGTTCACGACGAATGGCAGAATCGCGGCATCGGCACCGCGATGCTGCGTTACCTGATCCGCACGGCACGCCGCAACGGCATCCACGGCTTTACAGCCGAAGTGCTCACGGACAACAAAGCCATGCAGGCGGTGTTCAACAAGAGCAACTGCAAGATCAAGACACGCTTCGCCGGCAACGTCATCAGCTTCGAGATGACTTTCGATTAGCCAAACCCGGTCCTCGATCCAACGCGGCAGGACACGAGTCTGCCTCCGCAGCATCCGCCCCTCCACTTCGGAGGGGCGGTTCTCTCTTCGGCACGGTCTTTGCTATGCACAGAATTGGATTGGGCGCATCTGGCCGGCAGGAGCCGCCAGCGCGGTCGGGATGACCGGTCAATTCCTGCGCTCGGTCCAACGAACCATGTATGGCATGATGCAAGCGGCGGGATTGAAACCACATGATGGGGCGGCGCGGTACTCGGCAAAGCGCATGCTCAAGCCGGTCAATTTCTTCTGCAACGCGCCCGAGGCGCGTCATGTCACGGTCGTCGGAGACTTCAATGACTGGCAGGCGGACGCCAATCCCATGCGCCGCCAACCCGACGGGGGCTGGGCCGCGCAGATTCCGCTGCATCACGGGCATCATCTGTACCTCTTCCTCGTAGACGGCCAACCCCTGCTCGATCCCCGGGCCCAGGGCTATGCGAGAAATGCGCGCAACGAACGGGTGTCGATGATCGCGGTCAGTTAACCCGGATGTTTCATAGAGATCCGCAAAGTCTGACATCCGGGCACCCGAGGAGCGAACGTGCGATGGCCTGAGAAAGCCCCGGCAATGCCGGCTGGGTGTTCGCCGCGCTGAGCCGCCGCCGCGCCCCCAGGAAAATCCCCCCAAAAAGTCCTTGACCTCATTCAAGCCATGTACTATGTAAGACAAGGTACATATGAACGCACTGTAGAAAGGAACGCTGCATGGGTGGTGACGTGCTCCAACCGATTCGTCCCCTGGGCCGGGCGGCCATCCTCTTCGTCGCGGGCTGGCTGCCGTTCTTCCTGGCATTCACTCAGGTCATCCGGATTCAACCCGCGTTCGAGGACCCCACACGGTCCGTCGAGTTCCTGCCGGGCTGGACTGCGTATGCCGGCCTTGCCTCCGCGTACGGG
>DAOOQY010000985.1:0-1809 GCA_035389025.1 Verrucomicrobiota bacterium | reverse complement strand
CTCCCATCGGATGGGAGAGGGCCGGGGTGAGGGGTCTGTGTAGGGTATCCAGCCGGCCAGGCAGTAAGCCCACCCGCAACGCGCGGCGCGCGGTCCGGCTTGGCCCGGTGATTTCACACGCGTCGCGAAGAACCGTAACCGGGCCGGCCGGCGGAGCAGTCCTCTTGCCAGGTCCGACCGCCCTGTGCACCGTCGGGGTGTGAAACATGCGGGTTTGGGCGCACGGCCTGCCGGCGCGCTGTTGGGCGCCGCATCGAGTCGCTTGTGAAGTCCGGACGTCTGCAGTTGCTTCAGTTCGAATACTTGAAATCCCAATCATGGCATTCCCAAGGCAGTTTCTCGCCTCTTTGCCTCATGAATTGCAAGGATTCTGTTCAGGCCCGCCGCCGCGCCCCGTTGACCTTACCGCCCGGAAGATGCGCCACACGGGGTCTTGCCTGATCTTCCTGGAGAAGAGATCGGTTTTCTTGAGATCGATTTTATTTGAAACATAGCCCACGGAAACGAATCCTCCATCAGAGCGAACGAACAACTCGACAACCATGCACAAACAACACTCCGAATGTTCAGCCTCCTGCCCGGGATTCAATCGCCGCCAGTTCATCAGCCGCGTCACCGCGTGGTCGGCAGGCGCCCTGGCCGCGGCACCTGTGTTCCGCTGGACCCCACACGCCTTGGGTGCGGATGCCGCCGAGCCCATATTGGTGGTGGCCAAGGGGACGGATTACGAAGCTCTCCTGACCAAGTCACTCGAACCGCTCGGCGGGCTGCCGTTTATCAAGAAAGGCGCGCGTGTGGTGGTCAAGCCGAACATCGGTTGGGACCGCACGCCCGAGCAGGCCGCCAACACGCACCCGTTGCTGGTGAAGGCGATGGTCAAGCATTGCCTGGACGCGGGTGCGGGCAAGGTGATGGTCTTTGATCGCACCTGCAACGACTCGCGGCGCTGCTACGCTTCCAGCGGCATCGAGAAGGCGGTGCAATCGCTCGATGACTCGCGTGCAACTTGCGCCTTCGTGGACGACCGGAAGTTTGTCCCGGTCCGGATTCAGAAGGGCAAAGCCGTCACGGAGTGGGAATTCTACAAGGACGCCCTCGATGCGGACTGCTATATCAACATGCCGATCGCCAAACATCATGGCCTGTCAAAGCTGACGTTGGGCCTGAAGAACATCATGGGCGTCATTGGCGGCGACCGCGGGAAGATTCATCAGTCGCTCGGCCAGAAGATCGCCGACCTCAATACCGTCGTGAAACCGACGCTGACGGTGGTGGACGCCACGCGCATCCTGGTTCGCAACGGCCCCACCGGCGGAAAGCTGGATGACGTAAAGGAATTGCACACGCTGGCGGTCTCCCTGGATCCCGTGGCTGTGGACGCTTACGCCACAACGCTGTTCGATCTGAAGCCCGACGAGGTGGAATCGACCCGCTGCGCCGCCGCTCTCGGCTTGGGCCAGATCGACTTGAACAAAGTCAAGATGGTCAAGGTATAGAGAATGCCCGCCAGTTCGCTCACCGGCAACGCCGCCGGGACAAGGCGTTTTCACGTCCCGTGGAAATGGGTGCGACGCGCTGTGCAACTCGCGGTTCTTGCTGCGTTCCTCTGGCTCTTTCGGCGGACCGAGAGCGACGGCGCTGACACCATCGAGGCTGCCGCCAATCTGCTCTTCCGGCTCGATCCACTGGTCGGCCTGAGCGCCATCCTGGCGGGCAAGCAGTGGATCGCGCTGCTTTGGCCAGCCCTCATCACGCTCGCGCTCACGGTGATCCTGGGCCGGTTTTTCTGCGGATGGGTCTGCCCGCTGG
>DAOOQY010000984.1:0-1811 GCA_035389025.1 Verrucomicrobiota bacterium | reverse complement strand
AAACCGCCTCCCCGCGGTCGGAGGCCGGCGGTGCCTGGGGGCGTCTTCCGCCGAGATCAGCGCCCCTCGAACATGCCGGAAGGCATGCCGCCCTCCCAGCTCTTGGGCGCATTCCACGGCCGCTCGGAGCGGTTGTCGGCATCGTTGGTGGTGGAACAGCCGCAGATCGAGGCCAGCAATCCCATCGCCAGAGCGACCAAGGCCACACCGCGTCGAAGAATCGTTCGCGCCGCCATAAGCTCAGTGCATGACCACGTCGCCGGGGACCACATCCGCCTGTTTCCACTCGGGCAGAACATTGGCGATGGCGCGCTGGGGCTCGACTGTTGTGATGCGGACCTTCGCGACGAGCTTGCCGTTTCGATTCACGAGCATCTCACCCCGTTCCACCAGGCCCTGGTCGCCGCCGATATCGAGCACGACGAAGTCCCACTGCGGGTCGACGCCGACCACGGTGCCCCGGAGGCCGGGAGGAAGAGGCGGCACCACTTCCTTGTCGCTTTCGTAGACGGCGACCCTGGCTGCGAGTTCGTTGACTTTGCGGTTGAGGACCTTGTTTTCCTCGTTCAAGGCTTCGGTGGTTTCACGCAACTTGGCCAATTCCGCCAGGCGGTTTTGCACCTGCTCGACCGGGATGGCGAGGGCGCTCCAGGCGGCCAAATCACGCTGAGAGTCATTCAGGAGGCCGGACGCTTTCTTCCAATCCGCTTCAAACTTGTCAGCGCGCTCCTGCTGCTGTTTCCAGTTCCCTGTGGCGACTTCGAGGTTCGACCGGGTCTCGTCGAGATCGCGGGCGGTCTTCTCAGCCTCGTCCCGGGCGGTTCGAGCGTCCTTTTTGGCGCCGTCGAGTTCCTCCTGGGTCCGGGCGAGATCGCCCTGGGTCTGGGTGAGAGTATCCTTCAACGAGGTAATGCCGGTGGCGACCTGCAAATGACTGATCACCAAGGTGGCAATGCTCGCCAGAATGGCAACAACGAGGCTGACTTTGAGTAACATGTTTCTAATCTGGTTTTGCGAACCGGCGGCAAGCTAATCATCGCGGCCCGCGGTGTCAACGCTCGTGTGAAATCTGTTCCGGGGCGGTGCAGGCCGGCTGCCGGTCCTGGTTGAATGTCAGCAGGAAACGTGCAAGGCGGTCGCTGTCTCGCGATTTGCGGTCAGTTTGTTCTTGCTAGCCGCGTGGCCTCGTTGCTAGGTTCACGCCCCTTTGAACTGAATCGAGGCGATTTTTTATGGCCAGACGTTGTGCATTGACCGGCAAGGGCCCGCGGAAGGGCAGTACCATTTGGAGAAGTGGAAAGGCGAAGAAGCTGGGCGGCATCGGCACCCACATCACCGCCATCACCAAACGCCGCTTTTTCCCCAATCTCCAGAGGGTCAAGGCGATCGTCAATGGCGAAGTCCGATACATCCGCGTCGCCGCCAGCGCGTTGAAGAAAGGCCTTGTTGTCAAAGCCCCCAAGCGCACCTGGAAGAAGGCCGAGCCGAAGGGCGCAACCAAGCCCTGACGCCTTCCCCCGATTTCGAACAGCGTTTCGGGCGGGGCCGGCTGGCCTCGCCCGATCGGTTTTTGGGGGAGCCAGCCGGGCGCAGCGCCACAACCGCGCCGTGATTTATGCTGGGTGAGCCTCCCACCAGTCCGTCTGCTCGATGCGAGAAGATTCTCGTGATCCGCGGCGGCGCAATCGGCGACTTCATCCTGACCCTGCCCGTCCTGTCCGCCCTCCGCGCGCACTACCCCGAGGCCGGCCTTGAACTGCTCGGGTATCCCCACATCGCACAACTGGCCCTGGAAGGAGGCTTGGTGGACG
>DAOOQY010000983.1:0-1815 GCA_035389025.1 Verrucomicrobiota bacterium | reverse complement strand
ACCAACGACTGGACTCTGGCCGACCTGTTCACCACCGCCCCCACCGACACCGCGCAGCGCGGCCTGCTCTCCGTCAATCAGGACAACCTCGCCGCCTGGGCCGCCGTCCTGAGCGGAGTCAGCGTGCTCGTCCCCACCGACGACACCGGCGCGCTCGACGAACTCTTTCTCGAGCAGGTGTCGTCAAACCTGTTCGAACCCTCGGCCACCAACCTCAGCACCCTCCAGAAAATCGTCGACGGTATCAACCGCACCCGCGCACAGGAAACCAACATCCTGTACGGCGTCCATGCCCCCTACTTCGATTCCCTCGGGCGCATCCTGGCCACGCCTGAACTGACCTTCGCCAGCCCGCCGGCCACCCCCGCAAGCACGGGCACGCTCCCCCGCAGACTGCCGGTCTGGCCGCGCGACGAAGTGCTCGAACGCGTCCCCCAGCAGATTCTCTCGCTGCTCAAGGCGGATGAACCGCGATTCGTGGTCTACGCCTTCGGCCAGACGCTCAAGGAAGCGCCCAGTTCGCTCTACTTCGGCGAAGGCATCTTCAACCGCATGTGCACCAACTACCAGGTCAAGAGCGAATTCGTCACCCGGTCCGTCGTTCGCCTCGATGGGTCGCTCGACAGCCCCCGAGCTGTCGTCGAGAACTTCAATGAGATTCTCAGCGAATAGCGAGACGCTCCTCGGGCCACCCCACCTTTCATCCGTTTTATGACGTCGCGAACACGGTCATTCCTCGTTCTGGCCTGCGTCCTGGGCGCATTCGGCTTCTGGCAACTCGCCCATCGCCGAGCTGCCCTCGAAAAGATCGCACCCTCGGACCGCCTGACCCGGACTGCCCAGACCGCCCCAGACAGCGCTGAGGCGGCGCCTGATGTCCGGTTGCTCACCAATCTCACCCCCCTCCCGGCCGCGGTCAGGCCCATGAACCAATCCGCCGCCGCGACCGCACCCGAGTCCGATGTGGTGGAACCGGCGGTCGATCCGCGGTTCCCCCGCCGCCTCCGCAACACGTCCAAGCCAATCCGCGAACTCGCCCGCAGCGACTCCGCCATCCTCCTCCGCAACGCCCTGATCGACACCGCCTCTGAGGTTCCGCTGTCCTTGCCGCCGCACCTCAAGACCGGCGAGGAACCGGGGAGCTATGTGGTCCAGGCCAACGGGCCAATCACCGAGACGTTTCGCGCGGCGCTTGCCGATCAGGGGGCCGACATCGTCTCGTACATTCCGAACAACGCCTATCTGGTGCGCGCGTCCGCAGCCGCGGCGCATGCCCTCCGGAACTCCGGCTCGGCCCGGGCCGTGATACCCTTCGAGCCCTACTTCAAGATCGATCCCAGCCTCCTCGAACTCGCCGCCGAGCACCAACCGCTGCCGCCCCGGGCGCTCCTGCGCGTCACGCTCCTGCCCGAGGACGGACCCGGCGCGCGCCGCGCCCTCGAGTCCATCGGCGCCAACATCCTGGCCGAGGCGCGATCGCCATTCGGCCCGCAGTTCGTGGTCGATCCGCCTCCGGGCGAGGTGACCGCGCTGGCCTGTCTGCCGGAAGTCCAGTTGGTCGAACCGTGGGTCGCGCGCCTGCCCATGAACGACCTGACCGGCGTGCGCATGGGCGTGCTCTGGAACACAGTCGACGGCGGGGCTTCGACGAATCTGACCCTGCCCCTGACCGGGTCGAATGTCTGCGTGAATGTGAACGATTCGGGCGTCAAGACCAATCACCCCGATTTGATGCTGGGCGGGCAGCACCGAATCTGCGGCGACACAAACGCCGCCTCCCTCGTCGACACCAATGGCCACGGCACCCATGTGGCC
>DAOOQY010000982.1:0-1825 GCA_035389025.1 Verrucomicrobiota bacterium | reverse complement strand
GGGAGTCGTCGGGCGGAGTTTCTCGGACATGGAGTAGGGTTGCAGATCGACGAGCCGCCGGTGATTGCGGAGGGGTTCGATGAGCCATTGATCGAGGGGATGGTGCTGGCGGTCGAACCGAAGCGCGGGGTGCCTGGTGTTGGGATGGTCGGGACAGAGAACACCTATCTGGTCACGGCCGAGGGCGGTCGGAGCCTGACGGGGACGTGTGCGGGACCGATCCTGGTCGAGGCGTGATCGACGCGTCGCCGGTGCCATCGTGCGATCCCTTCCTCCACCTGCTCGGCCAACGCCACCGCTCATGGCGCTCCCAAAACCGATCCTCCCGCGCCCGCACGCTCCCCGCCTCGGGCCCACGCTCCGGCCCTGCTCCTGTTTTCAGCTTGTTCGTCCTCGGCTCCCGGGCCAATTCCCGACTGTCAACCATTCACCACGTGAAAGCGCAGGTGCGGTCAGCGGGATCAGTGTCTTGGTGCCAATCTGTGTTCCGTCCTGAATCGGTGAGGGGCTCCACACAGATTCAGGGCGGAACACAGATTCAGAGGGAGAGAGGCGGTGTGTGGCCCCGCGGGTGTGTTCTGGGGATTGAGTCCTTTGCACTTTGTGGTTGGTTGCGCCTCGGTCAAGGGCGAACAGGGCGAACCAGTCGTGCGTCTTAATCCCGCAAAGCGGCATCTGTGAGTTCACCTTCGGCAGGTTCACACATTGCGCACATCTAGGCCGAAGTAGAAGAACAGCGGAGAGCATCCAGCACGACGCAAGTTCGCACTGCGGCGCGACGCCACGGTTGCGACCGGGCAGCGCGAGATTGAACGGGTCTTCGACCTGCCATCTGGCAGCGTTCGGTTCGAGTTGCCGTCGGGACGGCGCGCACGAGCCGACAAGACCATCGGCGCGCTCTTGTGCGATTGGGAGTGAGGCGCGAGACTTCTGACCGCATGCACACAGCCCCGCCTGACGAGAACCTTGAAGCGGCGCATCGACGCATTGTCGATGCTTTCCTGGACCAGTTGAAGCAGTTTGGCCTTGGGTTTCGGGACAATATGATCACCGCGGAATACTGAAGCATTTGCTGGTTCCGTCGTTTTCTCCTCGCGGCTGCAAATCACTCTTGCCAAGCCGTTTGGCAAGCGTAACCTCAGACCATGACGCAAAAGATGACGTCATTTCGGATGCCCATTACTTGTTCGCCATCGAAGGTTAATCGGCTGGCCGGAACAAGCGCACCGTCCGGCAGCTCGCGGCGCTGAAGTCACGCCAAACAAGCACGGCAATGTTGGCGAAGATCGGAGACATCATCGAGATCGAAACCGGGCAGGGACTTGCCTACGCCCAGTACACTCACCGCATCCCGCCCTACGGAGCCCTGATTCGGGTCTTTGCTGGGACACACGCGCGGAGGCCGGATGTGGTCGAGCTTGCGAAGGCCCCCGTGGTGTTCTCCACGTTCTTTCCGCTCAATTCAGCCCTGCGGCAACGGGTCGTTAGAGTCGTCGGGCGAACAGACGTGGCACGCACCAACCAGGTGTCTCCTGTCTTTCGGGACGGGAACCCGCATCCGGTCACTCGTAAAGTCGAAGAATGGTGGCTTTGGGACGGCGTGCGCGAGTGGAAGGTCGGGGACCTTTCGCCGGAGCAACGCAGACTTCCGATTCTCGGTGTCTGGGACATCGACATGCTGGTTGCGCGGATCGAGGATGGTTGGCGTCCCGAACTGGACTCGAGGTAGAGACCGAGTTGTGGATACTGGATACATGACCCGCAAAAGGGCGAACTGACCAAAGGAATGTAGAGAACCGAGGAGGCGGGGAAGAGGGTCGCGTTG
>DAOOQY010000981.1:0-1830 GCA_035389025.1 Verrucomicrobiota bacterium | reverse complement strand
ACGCTTCGGCGCGGTGTTCGGTGTACCGCCTTCAGGCGGCTCGTGGCCAAAATGACAACCGCTTGCTTACTGTTGGGCGTTCTTGACACATCGGGCCGCGCCTGCTCGCCTCAGGGTCGTGACGCGCGGTTCCAACGCGGAATGTCCAATTCCGACAGACGCACCCCGGCCAGGGACCGGCATGCCGGGAGGAGCGCCGAAGACGGAGAGCGAGGCAGAGCGTCCACGCCTGCTCGAAATCGAGGACTTGCGCATCGAGTTTGAGACCGGCGCCCAAGCCGTGCCGGTCTTGGACGGCGTCTCGCTCGACATTGGGTCCGGCGAGACGGTCTGTCTGGTCGGGGAGAGCGGCTCCGGCAAGACTGTCACGGCCCTGGCCATTGGCAGGCTTCTGCCTTGTCCGCCCGCCCGCTATGCCGGCGGCAGAATCCTTGTGAACGGAGAGGATGTGCTGCGGATGTCGGCCAGGGAACTGCGAACGATCCGGGGCCGCGTTGTCAGCTACGTGTTTCAGGATCCGGCCGTTGCGCTGAACCCGGTCCTGCGTGCCGGGGCGCAAGTCCGTGAAATGCTCGCTCTGCATCGTCCCGAGGCGGCTCACGCCGACGAAGTCATCAGTCTTCTCCGCCGGGTCGGCATCCCTGCGCCCGAATTGCGCATTCGCGACTATCCGCATCAGCTCTCGGGGGGGATGCAGCAACGACTGATGCTCGCGATGGCATTGGCATCGCATCCGCGGCTTCTGGTGGCGGACGAACCGACCACCGCGCTCGATGTGACGATCCAGGCGCAGATTCTCGAACTGCTGCGCGCGCTGCGTCGGCAATTGAACATGAGCATCCTGCTCATCACGCACAACCTGGGCCTGGTCGGGGAGATCGCCGATCGCGTCGTGGTGCTCTATGCCGGCCAGATCATCGAGGAGGCGCCGGCCCGGGAGTTGCTGAGCCGTCCGTGCCATCCCTACACCCGCGCGCTGATGAAGTCGGTGCCCGAACTGGGCCGGGACGCCCCGCGCCTCGAGGCCATTCCAGGGAGCGTTCCTCGTTTGGGCGACTGGCCAGCGGGCTGCCGATTTCATCCGCGCTGTCCCATTGCGCAGCCTCTGTGTTCTCGAGAGCCGCCTGCGTTGGCGGGCGTGGCGCCGGGCCAGCGGGTCCGGTGTTCGTTCTGGAACCACGCGCCATGAGCCTGCTTGCGGTCCGCAGTCTCAGCGTCCGCTTTCCGGTTCTCCGCGGCTGGTGGCGGGCCCCCTCGCGCTTCGTTCACGCGGTGGACGATGTGAGTTTTGAGCTTGCGGCGGGCGAGACCGTCGGTTTGGTCGGGGAGAGCGGGTGCGGCAAGACAACGCTCGGCCGCGCTGTTGTGCGTCTGATCGAGCCGACGGCAGGCGCCATCGAGTTTGGAGGGGTCGATCTGGCCTCCCTGAGGCCCGGGCAACTGCGTGCGGTCCGGCGGCGATTGCAGATGATCTTTCAGGACCCCTTTGGTTCGTTGAATCCGTGTCTGACCATCGGGCAGATCATCGGCGAGGCCTTGGACATTCACGGGCTGGCCCGGACCCGCGAGGCCCGGCGGGCGCGGGTAGGCGCCCTTCTCGATCGTGTGGGGCTGGCTCCCGCCGACGCACGGCGCTACCCGCGCGAGTTCAGCGGCGGGCAGCGCCAGCGGGTCGGCATCGCCCGCGCCCTCGCGGTCGAGCCTGAGTGCATCGTGTGTGACGAGCCGGTCAGCGCGCTGGACGTGTCGGTTCAGGCGCAGATCGTGAATCTGCTGCACGACTTGCAGCGGGAGCATCGGCTGGCGTATCTGTTCATCGCCCACGATCTG
>DAOOQY010000980.1:0-1832 GCA_035389025.1 Verrucomicrobiota bacterium | reverse complement strand
ACCACGGCGGCACTGCTCTCAGGAACAGCGCGTGAGATCTCATTAGGTTGACGCGCATGCGCTCTGCGGGACGGGTGAGGGTGGCGGTGTCGTGCATCCGTGTCGTGCATACAAGTGATCGCTCAGTATGCGGGCTGGCGCACAACCAGAGGTGTCCGAGGCGGCACTCATCCTGTCCGCCTCGTCCCGTCCTTCGGCGCGAAGCCCCCGCATCCCGACGCCAAATCCACAGCGGCCTCGTAGCGATTCATCTCGGCGGCGCGCGTTGCCTTCGACCAGCCCAGGCACTCGCCCATCCAGTCTGCGGCCTGCTCGGCCCGCTGCCGGGCATCCCGCCAATAATACTGCCAGCTTGTCCGCCGGACCATGACATCGTCCAGGTGCATCGCCCATTCGTTGGCGCAGCAATGCTCGACCACACGGCGCTCGAAGGGCGGCGGCAGGATGCCGCTGACCTCGGCGCTCTCGGACGGCGGCAGCAATGGCTCATCCGCTGTGCGGCACGGACGGAATGCCGGACGCGGCGTCCGGGTGCGTTGCAGCCAATGGGCGATCTGATCGACTGTCTGCTCGGCCATCAGCCGGTAGGTCGTCAGTTTGCCCCCCGCCACATCCCACCAGCCCGGTTCCGGATTGCGGATTTCGTGCGACCTCGAGATGTCGGACGGCTTGCCGCCCGGCGCGGCGATGAGCGGGCGCACCCCCGCCCAGGCGCCGATGACGTCACTCGATGTGAGACGCGCGCGCGGGAAGAACTGGTTGGCGATCTCGAGCACATAGGCGACATCCGAGGCGTCCGCCCCGATCCGATCGAGCGACCCGTTGTAGTCGGTGTCGGTCGTGCCCAGAATCACACGTTCGCCCCACGGTATGGCGAAGAGAATCCGCTTGTCCTCGGTCATGACCACGCTGTCGGGCACGGCGAGCCGATCCCGGCTCAGCACCAAGTGAATGCCCTTGGTCAGCCTCAGTTTGACCCGGCTATGCGCGACTTGCTCGGCCCACGGCCCCGTGGCGTTGACCAGCGCGCGGCTGCGGACCCGCGTCACGTTGCCCGTCAAACAATCCTCGAGGCGACATTCCCAATCCACCGTGCGCGTCGCCTCGGTGAACCGTGCGTAGTTGACGATGCCGGCCCCGCTGCGCGCGGCCGATCGCAACGTGTCGAGCACCAATCGGGCGTCGTTGGTCAATCCATCGTAGTAACGCACCGCCCCGTTCAGACCCGCCTGGGCCAGACCCGGCACGCGCTCCAACACTTCGCCGGGCTTGAGCCAGGTCGATTGCCCCAGGTTGCGACCCCGGCAAAGGAAGTCGTAGATTTTGACGCCGATCTTGAGTTGCCACAGCACCCAATGCCGGTTGCCCCGATAGGTCGGAAACAGAAATGGCAGCGGCTCCGCCAGGTGCGGCGCGATGCGATGCACGATCGTCTTTTCGATGCTCGCCTCGCGCACCAGACCGATGCGTCCCTGGGCCAGGTAGCGCAATCCCCCATGCAACAGGCGACTCGAACGACTGCTCGTCCCGAACGCAAAATCGTGTTGCTCGACCAATCCAACCCGCAGCCCCCGCATCGCGGCGTCGCGGGCCACGCCCGCGCCGACAATTCCGCCGCCGATCACCAGCAAGTCGAGTGGGGCCTCTCCGAACCATTTCCATGTCTGTTCTCTTTGCATAGTCTGACCACTGAGGGGTGCGCAGCATTGGTGTCGGTTCATTTAGGCCGGGTCCCCTGCCTGCGCCGAGGCTTCGGCAGGCAGGCCCGACCCGGCGGCTGCACCGGTGTGTGTCTTCGCGCCGCGTGAGGGCACGCGGCCTACAACATCGGT
>DAOOQY010000979.1:0-1844 GCA_035389025.1 Verrucomicrobiota bacterium | reverse complement strand
ATCCCGATGCCCGCGGCATCGGTCGTCACGGTGTCGACCACCTCCCCGCCGACCAGGGCCGTGCACGTCGTTTGCGCCGGGGCATTGTTCGGATACAGCGTCAGAATGTAGATGCGGTTCGGGACGCCGGAGATCAGGTGTCCGCTCTCGGGAACCGCATGAATCACAATCTCGCTCGCCGACACAGGGACGCTGCGCGAAATCGACTCCTGATGTGCCGCAGTGTCGATGACCGTCACTTCGAGCAACGCGAACGCCTCGCCCTGCTGCAGAGGCTGGCCGACAAAATGCGCGGGAAGATCGAGGCTGAAGTCGAACCGGCCCTGGGCATCGGTCTGCCCCGAGACCTCCGCAAAGGGCTCGAATCCGACATCGAATTTCGACGCCTCGATCGTCACCGTGGCGCCCTGGACGCTCTTGCCGAAGAAGTAATCGGCGGCGACCGTGCCGCTCAGCTTCGCGCCGGGCGGGTAGAAATCCCGGTCGGTGTCCAGGGCGACCTTGAACTTCGGCAGCGCATAGCGCTCGACAGTGACTTTCTTTTCCGCCCGGCTGCCCCGAATCTCCGCGGCCACTGTGTACGGGCCGAGGTTCAACTCCGTGGCCAGCGCGAAATCGGCCGACGCGACCCCGAAATCGTTGAGAACGCCGGCCTGCTTGAACACTTTGTTCCCCTTCGAGTCCGCGACAGTCAGGACAATTTCCTCGCCCGCCGCGGGCACCATTTGAGGCTTCTTGAGGGACAATGCGCGCATGTGAATGGTCTGACCCGGCTGATACAGCGGCTTATCGGTCGTCAGAAGCGTCGTCGTGCCCTCGACAATCTCGACGCTCTGGACCATCACCCGACGCCCCAAAGGCGAATCGACGCTCACAGCCAATTCCGCATCCCCAGTCAGCCCTCCCGGCACACGCAGCGCGGCGTCCACCACCCCATCGGCATCCGTCTTCCCTTCGACCTGCGCGTATACCTCGCCTCCGCCCGGCTTGGTCAAAGCCACCGTCACCACGCTCCCTTCGAGGGGGCGCCCGCTGGGGCTTTCCTGGACTGCGATTCGGGCGCGGTTGAGTGCGGATGCGTACCACCGTTCGGGGCCGAACATGTGCATCCGCAATCGGGAGACCAGTTGATAGAGGCTGACTCGTTCACGAACGGTGTCCTTTCCATGTTCTCCTTCGAGATCGAGGACATAAGACGCCAGATCGGTTGCCGACGCCGCGCTGGCCAGCGGGAAGCTGAACGACCCCAACCTCCGGTCAGCGCTTCCATCCAGGCTGACCGTTGTCCGTTGTTGAACGCCGCCCGCCAGATCGAGCAAGCGGGCCTCGACCCTGTCGCCGATCCGCGCCGACGGCCCTGCGAACACCAACTGGATCGCGACCTGGCCGTCGCCCAACTCCGCCCGAGCCTCGAACCCTTCCCACGAGAACGCACTCCCCGCCGCGGCAGATTGCAGAGAAAGAATCGCGTCCCGCGGGTCCACGCTGCCATCGCGGTTCACATCCGCCGCGTCGGCCTCGACACCGCCAAGAACAACCGCTGACACCGCCTTCTGAAGAATCAATCGCGCGTCCGCCTCATCGACCCGCCCGTCTCCGTTGGCATCACCCGGTTTGGATAAAGCGTCGGCCCCGGCGACGTTCTGCGCACCGAGCAGAATGGCGAACACCATCCCCAGAACAGCCTTCGCTAGAACCACCGGTCGCGCTCGGTTATGAGCATGCGTCCGGGCAGCATTCCAGCACCTGGAACAAGCCCCCTTCCGAAGAAGCCAAAGAAATCTCATGGAAACAGATGGTTAACGAGGCGAACATACGCCACGCGCCCCGGTTTGCAACCGGCA
>DAOOQY010000978.1:0-1848 GCA_035389025.1 Verrucomicrobiota bacterium | reverse complement strand
GATTCTCTTCATCTGCGGCGGCGCGTTCGTCGGTCTGGACAAGATCATCCACCGCCGACTGGGTAATCGCGTGATGGGGTTTGCCGCGGCGGAGCAGCATGCCGCGGCAAGGAACAGCCCCGCGCACAACGTCTGGAGACAGATCGAGCCGGAGGATCTGCTGGGCTACGGGTTCATACCCGAGTTCATCGGGCGTTTGCCGGTGGTCACGGTGCTTGACGAGTTGAACGAGTCTCAACTCGTCTCGATCCTCACCGAACCCAAGAACGCCCTGACCAAGCAATTCGCCAAGCTGCTGGCGATGGAAAACGTCGATCTCGAATTCTCGCCTGACGCTCTCCACGAGTTGGCCACCCAGGCCCTCCATAAGGGCACCGGCGCCCGCGCCCTGCGCAGTTTGGTCGAGAAACTGATGCTCGACCTCATGTACGACATCCCAAGCGCCAACGATGTCACCGGAGTGACGATCACCAGCGCCGTCGTGCGAGGCGAGTGCCCTCCCCTGCTCCACCGCAAGCCCAATCGCCAGGCCGCCTGACGCCCCAGGCGCGGAGTTGTTGAACAGCCCGAATCGGCTCATGATCCCCGCGTGTTTTCGAACAAGCCCCTTCTCCCGATGACGACCCAACTCGGCCGCTCCCTGGGACTCGCGCTGTGTCTCCTCTCGGTTCGAACCGCGGCCTTTGACGGTTACGTGGCCTCCGACGGACCGCTCACCACGCTCATTGCCCCTTTGCCCCTGATCACGAATTACGACCAACCCCAACCGATCCGCGTGACTGTGTCCAACACAGGTCCGCATTCGCTGACGGTGTCGCTCGTCCTCGCCGGTCTGGTGGATGAATGCCGGGCGATCGGAGAGACTCGGAAGGTCCTGCGCGTCCCGGCACAAAGCACTGGCGAAACCGAATTCGCCCTGGCTGTGGGCAGGGGCGCCTGCTCGGCCCTGTATCCGGTGCGGATCGATGCCACCGCCACGAACGCCGATGGTTCCTTCCGCGCCAACCCCCTGCGCATCTTTACAAACGACTTCTCAGCGCTCCCGCCACCCCCGGCGGCAACGTCCGCCATTCCGGTTCCCGACGTGGGCGCTTTGCTGCTGGCCGGCAAGAAGACTCAGCGTGTCGCCTGGCAGTCATTCGGCCAGCAGCGTCAGGACCTCGGTCCCGGCTGGACCGGGAGCGAGCCGGGCTCCGGGGTTCACGTCGCCTTCGGGCCGATGGCTCGCGGAGAGTCCCGTCAGGCAATCCATGTCCACCCTCCCTGGCGGCGCGGTCCCGGCACGGTGCTTCTCGGCTACCGCCTGGCGCTGCCGCGGACACCCGCGCGCCTCGTCTTCCATCAGGCGATTCGCGATCATGCCGATAACGAACCGCCAAGCGATGGCGTCACGTTCCGTGTCCGGGTCAACGGCGAGCCTCTGTTCGAACGCCACACCGACAGCAAGGTCTGGATGCCTGCCCAGGTCGACCTCGCCCGCTTTCGCGGTCAGGAGATCGATCTCGAACTCGAAACGCATCCAGGGCCAAACCGGGACACCACCTGCGACTCGGCCTTCTGGGGCGATCCGCTGATCGTGACGGGGCCGACGCCCACCCGGGTGTCTCCGGATGAACGGGAGGCGTTGCGGGCGCTTGCACGCGAGGCCGCCTTGTCCGGCGTGTCAGCGCAGGAGGTTCACCGCTTCGATCTTGGCGACGATTGCCGCGCCGCCGTGGCGCTGGGGCCCGCTGGTTTCGTGGATGGCGCCCTTGCTTTCGGGGGCGGTGGGCGGGCTGTGGTGTTCGACACCGTTGAAATGCGCGTGTTGGATTTGCCGGTCGGCGGCTGGCCCGCAGGGGTTGCGGT
>DAOOQY010000977.1:0-1848 GCA_035389025.1 Verrucomicrobiota bacterium | reverse complement strand
CTGACGCCGAGGTCCATCGCCCGGCGGCAGGGCGACCGTGGGTGGGTCGTTCGGCGTCAGTACGCCTGTGCGGTCGTCGAACCGCCACACGAAGATGAGATCCAGCCCCAGGTCGGCGTGCAACACGAACCGCCCCGCCGCGTCTGCCTGGACCATGTGCGCATGCGGATGATCGTGTCCGCTGAATGCAAAGCTCCCTGGCGGCGAGTTCGTGGCCCGCGTGGGGCCCACCTTTCCCCCATCCTGTTTGATGTCCGTTGCGGGCCCCAGACTCCCATCGGGCCGAATCGGCAACACCCCCACCGAACCCCCAAAATAGTTCGCCACCAGGACGAACCTCCCCGAAGGATGCACGCTCACATGGGTTGGCCCGGCACCGCCGGAGCCGACCGTGCCGATCAAGTTGAGTTGGCCATCGGTCTGGCTGACAGCGAATGCGCTTACCGTGCCTTCCTTCCGCGCCCCCTGCCGGTCCGTCTCGTTTGCCGAGTAGAGGCGGGTTCCCGTGGCATTCAGGACCAGGCAACTTGGACTCGTTCCCATCTCCTGCACGCCGATCGGCCCCAGGGCCCCGGTGGCGCGATCGACCTGAAACACGTGGATCCCCTTGCCGTTGCCGGGCGGCAAATCCACCTGCGTCGCCGGCACATCGCGCAGCGGCGAACTGAATGTCCCGACATACGCCATGAGCGGTCTCTTGGCCCCGGCTCTCGACGCCGCCCCCGACGCAGCCAGTAGTGGCGCACCGACTGAGAATGCGGTGGCGGCCTTGAGAAACGAACGACGCGTGACAACGGGCAAGGTCATGATCCGGGAATGCTGACTGCTCCCGCTGCGTTCGGACAACTCTTTTCTGAGGATCCGCCCACGCATGCGCTGGAGACAGATGAGAACCTTCTCCTGCTGGCCGTGTGCCGGGCCGTGCGGCCTCGATACCATTGGCCCAGCGACCACGCCTCGGAACACGGTGACTACCTCAGCGATGAGCATCGGGGACGATGCCTTTGACGAGGGTGCCAGTTGTGAGGTTCTCGAGTCGAGCAGGCATCCGACTTCGATCATGGAGTTCAGGTGGCGCGGAAGCAAGTCGGCGTGCCATGCCGGCAGCGGGTCGATCCCGAGGCGTCCATCAGGCAGCCGGTGGATTCGCTGGATTGCGGCGCGCGAGTCCTGCTACCGAGAAGCGGCTCCGCGCCCGAGCACTGCCTGAACGATGGCGTCGGCCAGGGCTTGCATTCCCTTGTCGCCCGGGTGACCGGCGACCCCGGCGTGTGCGAAGGATCGTTCCGAACGGGCGATGTTGGTTTCATCCCGGCCGAATGGGCCGGCATCGACGAAGAGAGCGCCGGCTTCCTCAGCGGCCTGCTTGAGCAGTTGGTCCTTGGTAGGATCAGCATTGAAACAACTGCGCACCACCACCAGCGGATGGCGCCTCGCCAGGGTGGCTCCCAGGATGCGCATCACGCCGGCCTTGAATTGCGCCCTGGCCTCCTCGGAAGCCAACGCCGGCACGTTCTCGCCGATGGCCAGAACCACCAGGTCGGGATCGAACCCGAAGAGGTCCCGCATTTGTCCGTCCACGTCATAGCTCGCGTAGTTGCGCTCGAAATCGGCAATGTTCCTGACCATGATCTGGGGCGTGGAGCCGGTATGCCGGGCGAGGGCGGTGGTGACGAGATGGACGTAGTCTTTGTCCTCGGAACTGGCTGCCATGCCCCAGTTCGCGGTCCAGCCGATGTCTGCTTTGGGGCCATGCAAAGTGATGCTGTTGCCCAGAAAGAGTATCCGACGGATGGCCGAGGCTTTGACCTCCGGCTCGGCCGTGACCGGAAACATGGAAACCCGGAA
>DAOOQY010000976.1:0-1855 GCA_035389025.1 Verrucomicrobiota bacterium | reverse complement strand
AGCCTCTTCGTGGGCGCCGCGCCACACGCCCTGCGACTTGACCATGTCGCGCCCCCGATCGTTGTCCGTCGGCGCCCGCCAGAAATCCGGTCGCAGGGGAGATTCGATGCGTTTCTTGCCGCGGCGTTCGAGTGAAGCGAGCGCGCCGGTCCGCTTGTCGAATGTGACCGTGAAGTCGAGCCCGGCCACACGCGCATCGACGTCCGTCTCGCTCACCGAGAGGCCCGGGAACGCGTCGTAGCGCGGAGCGGGGGCCGGAGCCGCGTCGGGCAACTGGATTTGGTCCCAGGCGACCTCGTGCCCGCGTCGGGCCCACGGCGCATCGCTCTTCAGGCGGAAGCTCAGTTCGAGGAAGTACTCGACGCCCGGCTTGGGCGTGAACGGGGCAACGGGAATCGCGAGATCGGCGGACGCCCGCGGTGCAAGATTCGGCCCGGGCAACTCGCCGCGCTGCAACGTCTGTCCGTCGCCCGTCAGGCTCCAATGCAACGCGACAAGGTCCTTGGGATTGGTGAAATCGAACCAGTTGACGACCTTGACTGTGCGCGCGGCCAAATCGGCGGGATGACAGTGCAGGTACTGATAGATGTGCTTGACTTCGATCAGGCCGGGGTGGGGTTTGCGGTCGGGGGAGACCAGGCCGTTGCACAGGAAGTTCTGATCGCTCGGCGTGCCGGGCGGGCCGTAATCGCCGCCGAAAGCCCAGAACCACGGCTCGCGTTTCTTCACGGGTCGCACGGTCCGCGTCGCGTTGCGGCGAACCGGTTCTCGCAGAGCCTGATCGACCCAATCCCAGATGAAGCCGCCTTGAAGAAAGGGTTTCTCGTAGATCAAGTCCCAGTAATGCCACATGTTGCCGCTGCTGTTCCCCATCGCGTGCGCGTACTCGCAGAGGATCATCGGACGCGTCCGCTCGCTCTGCGCTTCGAGGACGAAGTCGCGTCCCCAGCCCCCGTCGACACGCTCGCCGTCGGCGTACTTGCGAAGCTGGGACGGGTGGGGATACATGGGACAATAGATGTCAGTGTTGGCGGCGAAGCCGGCCCGTTCGTGGTGGACAGGGCGGCTCGGATCGCGCTGTTTGATCCAGTCGTAGGTGGCGTAGAAGTTCGGGCCATTGCCGGCCTCGTTGCCCAGCGACCAGATGATCACCGAGGGATGGTTCTTGTCGCGCTCGACCATCCGGATGGTCCGGTCGAGATGCGCGTCCTTCCACTCGGGAACATTGGCCAGCGATTCGCGGCCGTAGCCCATGCCGTGGCTTTCGATGTTGGCCTCGTCCACGAGGTAGAGCCCGTAGCGGTCGCACAAGTCATACCAGGCCGGCTGGTTCGGGTAATGCGCAGTGCGCACGGCGTTGAGATTGTGCTGTTTCATCACCCGGATGTCTTCGAGCATCCCCTCGACCGTGACGGCCTGGCCGCGGTCCGGATCGGTTTCGTGGCGGTTGGCCCCCTTGATCAGGATGCGCTGGCCGTTGACGAGCAGGTTGCCGTTGGCGATCTCGACCTCGCGGAAGCCGACGTTGACCGGGATGACTTCGAGCACCTTGCCGGCGCTGTCTTCGAGCGCGAGCAGCAGCTTGTACAGGGCGGGCGTCTCCGCCGTCCATTTCGCCGGATTCACGATCGATTGCGTGATGCTCCCGTGTCCGCCGCCGCCGTCGGGGCCGACGCGCATTGTTAGCTTGGGCGAGGCGACGGTCTGGCCGCGGGCGTCGAGCAGGCGGCAGTTCACCGACATGTCCGCCGGTTGGCCGGTCGTGTTCTCGAGCATGACGGACACGCTCAGGGTCGCATCCCGGTAATCCGCATCGAGGTCGGTTTTGACTTCGAAATCGCGGATATGGATGTTC
>DAOOQY010000975.1:0-1863 GCA_035389025.1 Verrucomicrobiota bacterium | reverse complement strand
GCGGGGCGTGGAACCGCCCCGGCCGTGCCGGCGGCATTCGAGAGCGCAGAGTATTGTCCGTTGGAACGAATCCTCCGACGAGTAGTTTGATCAAAATCGAGTTGCCGGCGAGTTTCCGTGGGCAAGCGGGGACCCCGGCATAATGTTGTCTAACGCAGAGAATCTGACCGATAGCACGTCGGTCTAACCAGAGGGGAACGAATGCCAGCGCGAACACCGGATCGGATCAGCTTCGGGAGAATCAAGGAGGTCATCGCCCCGCCGAATCTCATCGAGGTGCAGGTCAACTCCTATCGGGAGTTCCTTCAGGCCGAAGTGCCCGCGTCCAAGCGCAAGAACGTCGGTTTGCAGGCTGTTTTCACCGAAGTCTTTCCGATCGAGAGTTACGATGGGAAGACGGTTCTCGACTACGGCAGCTACGAGATCGGGGAGCCGAAGCTGGATTGGCTGGCTTGTCTGCGCGAGGGGACGACCTACGGCGCGCCTCTGCACGTCACTTTTCTCCTGCGGGAGGAGTCGGGGCGCAAGGAGGAGAAGGTCTTCATGGGCGAGCTTCCTCTCATGACGCCGCAGGGGACCTTCGTGATCAACGGCGCCGAGCGAGTCATTGTCAGCCAGCTCCATCGTTCCCCCGGCCTGGCCTTCGAGGCGACTCAGCATGCCAACGGCAAGATGCTGCATTCGTTTCGCATCATTCCCGATCGCGGTTCGTGGTACGAGGCGCAGTTTGACACCAGCGACCTGCTTTACGTCTACCTGGACCGCAAGAAGCGGCGCCGCAAGTTCCTGACGACCACTTTTTTCCGGGCTCTGGCCTTTCTCGACAGCGATAGCAAGTCCAAGGACGCCGACAAGGCGCGTGGGACCGACGAGGAGATATTGCGGCTTTTCTATGACCTCGAGGAGTTGACGGTTCGGCAGGCCGACAATCTCGAGGATATCCAGAACAAGGTGTTGGTCGAGGACGCGATCGACGGCGCCAAGGGCATTGTGGTCGCGCGCGCCTTCGAGCCGTTGTCGAAGGCCGTGGTGCGGCAGATCGCCGACCTGGGGATCAATCGAATCCGCGTGGTCGATGCCAGCGTCGACGACGGGATCATGATCAAGTGCCTGAAGAAGGACCCGGCCAAGAACGAGGAGGAGGCCCTCAAGGATATCTACCGGCGGCTGCGTCCGGGCGATCCTCCGACGGCGGCCAACGCCCGGGCCCTGATCAAGCGCCTGTTCTTCGACCCCAAGCGTTACGACCTGGGGCGGGTGGGGCGTTACAAGATCAATCAGAAACTCGGGATCGAGGACAGCGATTCGCGGATTCTGACAAAACAGGACCTTGTGGCGGCGACAAAGTACCTGCTGCGTCTCAAGAAGGGCGAGGGCAGTTTGGACGACATCGACCACTTGGGCAGCCGGCGCGTGCGCACGGTGGGCGAGTTGTTGGCCAATCAGTGTCGTGTCGGCCTGGCACGGACCGAGCGCCTGGTCAAGGAGCGGATGACCTTGTTCGATCAGGGTGTGGACAGCATGACTCCGCAGAAGCTGATCAACCCGAAGGCGCTGTCGGCCGTGGTGCGCGATTTCTTCGGTCGGAGCCAGTTGAGTCAGTTCATGGACCAGATCAACCCGCTGGCGGAATTGACGCACAAGCGCAGGCTCTCGGCGCTGGGGCCCGGCGGGCTCTCGCGCGATCGGGCGGGCTTCGAGGTGCGTGACGTGCATCCGTCCCACTACGGGCGCATTTGCCCCATCGAGACGCCGGAAGGGCCGAACATCGGACTGATTGCGTCCCTGGCCACATTCGCCCGGGTGAATGACTTTGGGTTCATCGAGACCCCGTATCGGAAGGTCGAGAAGGGGCGAGTGACC
>DAOOQY010000974.1:0-1900 GCA_035389025.1 Verrucomicrobiota bacterium | reverse complement strand
CCTCGACGACAAGGGCGACGTCGAGCGCGCCTACATGCAGGTGCCCGAGTTGCGCGGCTTTGAGGTGTTCAGCATTGGGAGACCGGCGGAGGACATGCCGCAGATCACCAGCCGCATTTGCGGCGTCTGTCCCACGGCCCATCACATGGCCGCGACCAAGTGCCTGGACGATTTGTATAAAGTGGAGCCCACGTCGCCCGGACGGAAGATTCGCGAGTTGGTCTACAACGCGTTCATGCTCGAAGACCACGCCCTGCACGTCTTCGTCCTTGGCGGTCCGGATTTTATCGTCGGCCCGGAAGCGCCGCCTGCCGAGCGCAACATCGTCGGCGTCATTGGCAAGGTCGGCCTCGATGCCGGCAAGAAAGTTCTCACCACGCGGCGTCGGGTGCGGGAGTTGATCGCCTATTTTGGCGGGAAGGTGGTGCATCCGGTGCTGGGCTTGCCCGGCGGCGTCAGCAAGGCGCTCGATCCGGCGGATTTGCCCAAGTTCAAGCAGTTGGCCAAGGACGCCGTCGAGTTCGCGGAGTGGACGGTGGGCGTGCTCAAGAAGATCGTGCTCGGGAATCCCGAGTACGTGAAGATGATCACGTCCGACGCGTACACCCACAAGACCTGCTACATGGGGATGGTGGACGAGCAGAACCGGGTGAATTTCTACGACGGCAAGCTGCGGGTTGTGGACTGCAACGGGAAGGAAATCTGCAAGTTCGCCCCGCAGCAGTATCGCGACTATGTGGCCGAACACGTCGAGCCGTGGAGCTACATGAAGTTCACCTTCCTCAAGCCGCGCGGCTGGATGGATTTTGCGGAGGGGCCCGACACCAGTGTGTATTCGGTGGCGCCGCTCGCGCGCCTGAACGCGGCCGATGGTCTGGCCACGCCCAAAGCCCAGGCTGCCTACGAGGAGTTCTTCAAGACACTGGGCGGCAAACCGGTCCATCACACCCTCGCCAACCACCTCGCCCGCGCCATCGAGATGATCTTCGCCGCCGAGCGGATGGAACAACTCGTCAACGATCCGGAAATCACCAGCCCGGATGTCCGACGCGTCCCGACCAGCGTGCCCAAGGAAGGCATCGGCGTGGTCGAGGCCCCGCGTGGCACGCTGTTCCATCACTACCAGACTGACGACCGGGGTTTGATCACGATGGCGAACATGATTGTCGCCACCCAGAACAACGCGGCGCGGATCGCGATGAGCGTCGAGCGGGCCGCCAAGGGCCTCATCAAGGGCGGCAAGGTCACCGAAGGCCTCCTGAACAAGATCGAGATGGCGTTCCGCGCCTACGATCCCTGTTTGGGTTGCGCCACCCATTCGCTCCCGGGTCATCTGCCCCTGTCGGTCAACATCTACGACCGCGATCGAACGCTGGTGCGCCGGCTCGAACAAGCCTGAGGCGACCGACCACGGCTCCGCCCGTCTCCACGTCGAAGACCGGAGCAGGTCGAGCGCGAAGCCTGTGAGCGATCCCGGGCTGGGGCGCCATGGCGGTCTGACCCTTGCATGTCAAGACCTCACATGATGGACAACGCCGCGTCGTCTGCGGCGCCGCAAACCGAGCCGACCGGACAGCGCATTCTGGTTCTTGGTTTGGGGAATGACATTCTCTGCGACGACGCGATCGGGCTGCGCGTGGTGCGCGAGGTCCGGCGCCAACTCCGTCCTGATGAGGAGATTGACGTCGAGGAAACCGAGGAGATGGGATTGTGCCTGCTGGATTACATCAGCGGCTACCGCGGACTGGTCCTGGTCGACTCGATCCAGCGGGGGACCATTTCCGCGGGTGAGGTCCACGAAATCCGGGCTGACGACCTTCGGACGCTGTCGAACTCCGCGCCGCACTTCTTGGGGATAGGCGAAACGCTGGCCTTGGGGCGCGAGTTGGGCCTGCCGATG
>DAOOQY010000973.1:0-1911 GCA_035389025.1 Verrucomicrobiota bacterium | reverse complement strand
GCCTCTTTGCCGATGTGGTGAAGACGTTCGGTCCCGACAGTCTCCTGGCGCGCATGGCCGGGACGATTCTGGGAAGCACCGAAACGACGTTCTACGTCATCGCCGTGTATTTCGGGTCGGTGTCCGTGCGCAAGACGCGCCATGCGGTCGCGGCGGGGCTCCTGGCCGATTTGGCGGGGATCATCGCGTCGGTCGTGGTCTGTCGAATCGTGTTTGCGTGAACCGGTTCACGCTCGGGTGCCGGACCGGTTGCCGCCCAACTTCCGTTCGAGAATCTCACCCGCCATGGCCGGGTTCGCCTTGCCTTTGCTCAATCTCATGACCTGGCCCTTGATGAAGTTGAGCGCGGCGCTCTTGCCCGCGCGGTAGTCCGCGACCGGGCCGGGATTGGCCGCGATGGCCTCATCGCAGAGGGCTTCGAGGGCGCCGGCATCGCTGACCTGGCTCAGGCCCTTGCGTTGGACGATGGCGGCGGGGCTTTGGCCCGTGGCGAACAGTTCGGCGAAGACCTCCTGGGCGATCCGGCTGCTGATCCTGCCGCTGTCGACCAATTCAACCAGTTCGATCAGATGAGCCGGCCTGAACCTCAGATCGGCAAGCGTGGTTTGCGATTGGGCCAGGTGTGCGCGCAGATTGTTGATCACCCAGTTGGCGATCGCCTTGGGATTGCGCGTCTGGCCCGCCACACCCTCGAAATAGGCGCCGAGCGCCGCGTCATCGACAAATGTCTGCGCGTCGGCGGCGGGCAGTTGGTAGTCGCGCATGATGCGTTGCTTGCGCGCCAGCGGCAGCTCGACAACCCGCCCGCGCACTTCGTCAAGCCATGACTCGGTCGGCTCGAATGCCATCAGGTCCGGATCGGGGAAGTACCGGTAGTCATGCGCATCCTCCTTGGTCCGCATTTCCTCCGTGATCCCGGCGCCGTCGTCCCACCGGCGCGTGGACTGGACAAGTGTGCCTCCGCGTTCCAGGACAGCGATCTGACGGGGAATCTCGTATGTGAGAGCGCGCCGGACCCCGCTGAAACTGTTCATGTTCTTGATCTCGATCTTCGCCCCGAGGTCGGCGGCGCCGCGCGGACGGACGCTGACATTGACGTCGCATCGGACCATGCCCTTTTCCATGTCGCAGTCGCTGACGCCGCCATAGACCAGGACGTCTTTGAGCGCGTTCAGATAGGCTTGGGCCATGTCCGCACTGGTCAAATCCGGCTCGGACACGATCTCGAGCAGGGGCACACCCGCGCGGTTGAAGTCGACCCCGCTCGTCCGCTCGAAATGAAAACTCTTGCCCACGTCCTCTTCGAGGTGAGCCCGCGTGATGCGAACGCGGCGGATGGCGCCCTCGAACTCGAAGTCCAGATGCCCTTCGGTCGTCGAGGGCCGGTCGTATTGGGTGATCTGGTAGTTCTTGGGCATGTCGGGATAGAAGTAGTTCTTCCGGTCGAACTTGGCGAAAGAGGGGATTCTGCAGTTGAGCAGCAGGCCCGCCAACACGGTGAGGCGCAGGGCCTCGTCGTTGGCGACCGGCAGCACACCCGGCAACCCGAGGCAGACGGGGCAAACGTTCGTGTTCGGCGGCGCGCCAAAGGCATTGGCGCACCCGCACCACATCTTCGATTGGGTCTTGAGCTGGACATGCGTCTCCAGCCCGATCACGGCTTCGTACTCCATAGGGCCGCACGGTTTTGCCACAACCGCCAACGGCTTTGCACTCAATTCTCTCCCAACCCGCCTCGTCCTCAACTCCCCGCTCTGCCCTTGGGGCGCTGCGCCAGGCGCACTTTCGGGTACGAAGACGCGAACTCGCGGCGTCCTGAATCCGACGCGGTTCCCTCGCGCGCGCGGCGGATCAAGTCGGCCTGGCTGTCCAGCGGCTTGGCTCCTCCCGACGCGCGGACGCGTTGGTAAC
>DAOOQY010000972.1:0-1915 GCA_035389025.1 Verrucomicrobiota bacterium | reverse complement strand
GGGTGAAGTACCTGGTGGCCTCCGAGAAGTTCGCCCTTCAGGCCTGCAGCCTTATCGCATTGTCAGATCAAAAGCAGCAGGAGGATTGCGTGCGGCGGCTGCAGGAGCGCTTCGGAAACAGCGTGATCGTCACCTTCGGGGAACGTGGCCTGATTGCCGTGGATGGCGGCGCCTGCCGCGCGTTGCCTGCGTTCAGGGCAACCCCTGTCGATACGACCGCCGCCGGGGACATCTTCCACGGGGCTTTCGCCTATGCCATCTTGCAGGGAATGGGGTTTGGGCAGGCCCTGCGACTGGCCTCCATGACGGCGGCGCTGTCCGTCCAGAAGCGAGGCGGACGGCCTTCCATTCCCGCCCTCGATGCGGTCAAGAGAGCCCTCGCGTCAACCCCCTCCCATGCTCACTGAGGACTTGCTCAAGAACGGACAGTTATGCGTCGTGGGCAACATCAACCGCGATGTCAAAACGACACCGTTTGCAGGAGGTGCAGGACTCCTGCGAGACGGAGAAACGGCCGTTGACGCCATTTACGAAACCGTCGGTGGCGGCGGGGCCAACAGCGCATTTGCCGCCGCCGCCCTCGGGGCGCGGGTGGCTTTTCTCGGCAAGGTCGGAACGGATTTGCTGGGAGACCGGCTCGAGACCATGCTGGCGAAGAAGGGGATTGGCGGGAAACTCGCTCGAGACCCGGCGCATCAGACCGGCACCTCCTTGGCACTCATGTATGTCAATGGCCAACGCCATTTTGTGAGTTGCCAGCCCAACAACGCGTCCTTGCGTTTTGAAGACCTCGACCTGGCGGTTCTGCCGGACTTCAAACATCTGTTCCGAGCGGATGTCTGGTTTTCGGAAGCGATGCTGTTCGGCGGAAACGCGCGGCTGTTCCAGGCCGCGCGCCAGGCCGGCATGGTGGTTTCCCTTGACCTCAACTGGGACCCGCGGTGGGGCGTCGCCCCCGAGGAGGAAGTTCTGCGGCGCAAACGAGCGATTCGGGAGGTCCTACCCCTGGTAGACGTCGCCCACGGAAATGTCCGGGAGTTGAACACCTTCACCGGTTGTTCGGATCTCGATGCCTCGTTGGTCCGGCTCGCGGATTGGGGGGTCGGAGCCGTCGTGGTGCACATGGGCCAGGCGGGCGCTGGTTACTATGAACGCGGCCAGTGGGTTGTCGTCCCAGCCGTTCCGGTGGCGCGCCACGTGAACGCGACCGGCTGCGGCGATGTCCTGAGCGTCTGCATGATGCTCCTCCACCAACAACCCCATCCCAAGGCGAAGCTGAGCTTGGCGAACCGGATTGTAGCCGAGTTCATCGAAGGTCGGCGCAACCTGGTTCCGTCCTTGGCCTGAATGAGGTGGACTCCGCAGCTTGGGTCAGGAACGGTGCCGCGTTCAAAGCGGTTCACTTCCTTACATCCGGCGTGCCTTTCGTGCATAATGGCTGTGGCGGAGACTCCCAGACCCGGAGCGAATCGTCGCTGACAATGACCGTGCGGATTCCATCCGCACTGGCCGTGCCTTGGAACTCGATCCTGCCGGCTGTGCCGGGAGGGATCACGACCGCGTAGGTGAGGGTGCGTGGTTGGCCGGCGGTCACGCCCAGAATCCTGCACGGCAGCGACTGGCAACGGAAGGGACTTGGAATGGTCAAACGGCTTCCGACGGTTGTTCCGCACAGACAATCTTCTACCTCTTCGAACAGAGGCCCAAACGCCACAATCCCCAATTTTTCCAAGGGTCTAACGCATGTTGATCGTTCTCGGGCTGAGGTACTGCCGGACAGCAATTCGCGGCGTCAAGTGTCGGCAGTTGTCGGCAAGGTCGGAGGCTCGACGTGGTACTCCAACACGGCCCGCGGGCCGCCGGTCCCGGAAGTCTCGGTCGAGGACTGAACAGGAGACCCAGGAGGAAGCGGTGG
>DAOOQY010000971.1:0-1915 GCA_035389025.1 Verrucomicrobiota bacterium | reverse complement strand
GCCCCGAGACCAACTCGGCGGCGCGCATGGGGGTCCAGGCCAAAAGCAACGCCCAGACCAGGGAGGTCAGGACTGCTCGCCCACAGACGGATGACAGGGCTTGTGTCTGACTTGTAATCCGCATGGGTCTACATCTTGCAGAACTGTTCGAAGGCGCCGCCCAGGAGGCCTTGAACATCCCGTTCGACCTCCGCCGCTGTCGGTTCCCAGCCCGTCAAGGCCAAGTCGGCGTACTTGTCCGTCAGGGCGCTCGACAGGCTGCGCCGGGTATGGTCCCACTTGTAGATGATCTGGTCGAGCACACGCGCGTCGGAGTGCTGGGCGGTGAAGCTTGTCCCGAGCAATTCGAGCCGGAGCCGAAGCGTCTCGTCGATCAGGTAGGGGACATTGTTGAACCACCAGCAGCCGAAGGGGTGCAGGTTGGCGAACTTGCGGGCCAGGACACACAACTCGTGCTGGTTCTCGCGGGACAGCACGGTGACGAGGAACCGGTTCTCCGGGTAGGCGGCGCAGAGGTGGGCCAACGTCCCGAGGTCGCTGCGCCCGAGCCCGTCTCCGGCAAGGCCGATCCGCGGATTGACCGCGCGGCGCACGCCCATCATCAGCGCGAACGGCTGTCCGAACTCGATGCAATGGGGCAGGACGGCTCCTTTCATCAACTGGGCGCACTCGTTTTCGCCGCCGCAGGAGAACTCCGGCGGCAGGGAAACCATCAGGTAGCGCGCCTCCGTCCGCAGGGTCCAATCCGCAAGGAATCGGCGGACTTCGTTGAGCGTGTGAGTCGAGAGGCCTTCGCCCAACTCGTAGCCCCACTCGGCGAGGCGGAGGGCGGCTCGGGGCCAATCGACCAGGAGGGGATCGACACGGAGCGCGGCGACGAACCGTTCGTCGCGCAGGAAGCCCTTCTGCCAGGCGGCCCGCTCTTCGTCGTCGAAGGGCGAGTTGGTCATGTAGATGGACTTGACGTTGGCGAGTTCCATGCAGCGCGTGACGTAGGTTTCGGCATTCCATTGCGCGAACCAATCGCGCAGCGCGGGCAGGTCGCGCCGCTTCACATCCAGACCGAGCCGATGGAGGGTCGTCAGGACGCCGCGGCAGGCTTCGGACAGGGGCGAATGTTGGATGAACAGGGCGTTCCAGATGATCTCGGCCTGGCGGTTTTTGCGCAGGGTCAGGAAGCTCTCGGGCAGGAGTTCCTGGCGGCGGTTGGCTTCCGCCATCAGGTAATGGTAGACGAGCAACTCGTCGATCCCCCACAGGAGCAGCCCGCCCAGCAAGGGATCGTACAGATGCGTGTGGATATCGATGACGGGTGTCGAGTTGACCGCCCGGTCGACCATCGCAGCCAGCGCGTTGCGTCGGAATTCCGTGACGGGGGTGCTCATGGGCGCGAATCCTTCTCCGACGTCGGGCCGGCCAGCCACTCCCGATTGAACCGTGTGAAGGTGATGAACTGGTATCCCTGCTCGGCGCCCCGTTCCCACAGAACGCCAACGGTCCCATCCCGGAGGACCGCCAGGTCGGAGTACGCCGCCAGTCCGGGTGCGACCGCCCGTTCCCGTGGGAAGGTCAGCCCCTCGTCCCGGCTGATCCGAACGACGAGATTCGCCCGGTCGGGGCCTTTGGGGCCGGTCCATAGAATCCAGTCGCCACCCTCTCCACCGACCGGCGCCGGGTGACGCTCGATGGCGCAGCACACCGGTGTGACCTTCTCGCCCGGGCGGGCTGGAGACCAGGTCTGCCCTCCGTCGCTGCTGGTTGAGAGCCAGCGGTGGGGGCCGGATTGCTGTCGGATGTCGATCATCAGCCGGCCGTCGTGCAACTCGACGAGTTGGCACTCGTCGCCCGAGATGACCGGCACCCTTTGGCCTCGCTGCCACGTGCCGCCGTGGTCCGTGCTGAAGACGGCAAAAAC
>DAOOQY010000970.1:0-1928 GCA_035389025.1 Verrucomicrobiota bacterium | reverse complement strand
CCTCGATAGAGCGTCAGCCTTGGACGGGGATCACTGTTCCAGTACTGGGCAATGGCAGGAATGGGGCGGCCCGGTGGAATAAGGGTCAGCCGCTTGCCGTGGAACATGAGTTTCAGGGCTTGCGAGGTCGCGCCGTTGGCGATCATTGGCGTCGCGTCTTCCACCACCAGAGGCTTGCCGACTTTCTCCGGAGCGATGCGCCACAGGGCAGTCGCCACCTGCTGCGTGATGCTGCTGTCGCCGACCATACCTGGGTCGTTGAGCATCTTCAGAATCTCGGGAACAGCCGGACGGGCACGTCCTGCGAACATGCTCAACCCAACCAACGCGCTCCACCGGACATTCACACTTTGGTCCTTCAAGGCGCCGGTCAGTGCAGGAACAACGACACCAGGTTCACCCCCGATATGCATGACTGCCGAAACCGCGTAAAACCTCACGTCGCCGTTGGTATGTGTGAAGTTGCGGAATAAGACCGGGAGCGCCGCTTGAGCTCCACGACCAATGTGCCCCAGGGACAGCGCAGCGCACCGTTGAGATGAAGGAGAGATGTCTTGCTCGTAGATTCGAATCAGGTCGGGCACGGCGGTGACCGCATTGGTCCCAAGCATCTCGAACGCGTACTCCGCCTCCTCGTGGCGCGTGATCGCATGGCGGTAAGTCCTCACCGGAAATCCAAAGCGTCGGGCCGTGTCCATGAATTTGAGCACGAAAGGCGGCCAGTCCTTGGCGCGAATCATTTCCAGCAAAGTTGGAATCCCATTCGTTCCAATGTGACGGATCACCTCGTCCGCTTTCTTCCAACCGGGCGAACCATAGGGTGGACTGGCGGCGGAAGACGCGACGTGGTGATCCAGCCAACTGGTCAGCGGCCGACCTTCAAAGACAGGCTCATGCGGACAGGAAGAAGCTCGCCAAAAGAGCGATCCGGCGATGCCTGCCAGCAAGAGGCCAGTCATAATTGCGATGCGCTCATTCTTGCCCATGCCTTAACGATTTCACGACGCGGCTACATTGGCCGAACGACCCGGCTCAGGCAGGCCGGGCGAAGGGTGCTGGATTGCTAACAGACGCGGAATACCGGCCTTGCCTGCAGCCGGATGGTTAGCCCCAAGGTTCGCCAGTAAAGCGCTCATAGGCTTGCGGAATCTCCAAGCCAAATCGTCGGCAGAGCACGAGCATGTCGCGAGCGTCCTTCTCGGTCGGCTCGCAACCAAGGTGCGCAAGAATCTGACCCTACGCCGAGATGCACGGAACCTCCATGCCCCCAATCCTTCCACGGGAGAAGCTCTCGGGTGGATAGCGGAATGACTCCCCGCCCGGCAAAGCCTGAGTGCCGCCGCCCTCGCGGTCAAAGGTCACAGGGTGGAAATCGAGTTGGGAACCGCTTGCCTCACGCAGCACAAAGCGCGTCGGGAGCTGATCTTCGGCGAGCGCGTAACCGAGGGGAGCTAACGCCACGAGAATATCGTTCACCCGATCCAGCGGGATAACGAGGTCGAGATCGTTATGCGGCCGGGTCTGCTCTCCTATCCGGCCGCCTCCGCACGGTCCAGCAGTTCGCCGTTCTGCAATCGCGACCAGCCCAGTTCGGCGGCGCCGTCCACCCGGCGGGGACGCAGGTGCCGCCGCAGCGGAAACGGCGTGCCTTTGGTCGAAGAGAATCTTCATGCCAGCGCCTCGAAGGCCAGGCTGGCTGAGGCGTGCTCGAGCACCGCCTCCGCCTGTGCCCGCGTCACGCCGGGGAACCACTCCAGAAAATCATCCACCGTGGCCCCATCCTCAAGATTCTCGAACAAGGCCCGCACGGGTACCCGCGTGTCGCGGAACACCCAAGCCCCGCTCACCTTTTCGGGCGAACGCTCCATCGCCGGGCATGAACTCCAGTTGATCATCTCTTGGGAACGCTACCGCACACAGCCGCCGAG
>DAOOQY010000969.1:0-1928 GCA_035389025.1 Verrucomicrobiota bacterium | reverse complement strand
ACTCATCCGCGGTCATCGTGCTTCTGGCGTTGCTTTTGGGGGCATGCGGCTTGCGCGGGGTCGCGGATGAGTGCGTCATCGAAGCGCGTGACTTCGACGAGGGCAACGTGCAGGTCAGCCTGGCGGGGCAGGCCTATGCCGACGGTCCTTCCTGCATTTGGAACGGCGGCGAGATGCCGAACCGCGCCGAGTATGTGCTCGAATTTGCCCTGAGTGCGGACCATGTGCTCTGGGGGTTGTACGCGGCCGGTGAGTCGCGCCCGGTGGAGATTCACCTGGACGGAAGGAAGCTGGAGGCGGGATTCGCCGGGGTGACGGGCAGTTGGCAGACCAAGTCGGCCCGGTGGGAGCGACAGTGTGTCCTGCGCTGCGAGCGTGGCACGCACACCCTCACCCTCCAGCGGGATGGGCCCTTTCCGCACATCTGCGCACTGCGCCTGCAGTCGCCCGAGGGCGCCGTCCCCCGGCCGCTGAGTACCGAAGAACGCGAGGAAATGAGGCGGCTCGAGGCGCAACGGGCGCGGGCGGAGGCTGCTCGGGCGACGTTGGCGCGCATCGACGTGGAGGCGGTGCGGCGGGCCATCGACGACATGGAGAGGACTTTCCCGGACCGCTACGCCGGGCGCGGGCACAGGCGGTTTTTGGACGCTTTCGAGAGCCGGCGTCGGGCGCTCCTGGAATCCTCGGATGATGAACGGGCGCGGACCGAGGCGATCGACAGTCTCCTGGATGGTGTCCGAAGCGCGTTGCTGGCGAATCCGTTGCTCGATTTCGACCGGCTGTTGGTCGTGCGGCGGAATTTTGCCGGACGCGGCGCCCGACGGGTGACCGGGGGAGATGCCGGGTTCGTGCCATTCAACTACCTGACTCATGCGGCCATTTCGCGCGGGCCCTGGGACAACGAGATCGCCGTGCTGTCGAATCTGCGGGGGCGCCCGAGACTGGAGCGGCTCTATGGGCCGGGCCACGGCCGGATTCTCCGGGATGTGAGGCTGGACTGGGCGGCGGAGCGCCTGCTCTTTTCGAGCCTGGACGACCGGGGGCGCTGGGCCGTGTTCCAGATGAACCGGGATGGCAGCGGGGTGGAGCAGATCACGCCGACGAACTACCCGGATTTGGATTTCTTCGATGCCTGCCTGTTGCCCAACGGCAAGGTGCTTGTTTGTTCGACGGCTGGTTACATTGGCTTGCCGTGCCTGGACGGCAGCCAGCAGGTTGCCAGCCTCTACCTGCTTGATCCGGCGTCCAGGACGTTGCGCCAGTTGACCTTCGATCAGGACAGCAGCAACGACCCGACAGTGCTGAACGACGGGCGCGTTCTCTATCAGCGTTGGGAATACAGCGACATCCCCCACTATTTCTCGCGACGGCGGATGACCATGAACCCGGACGGCACCTGTCAACTGGCGCTCTACGGCAGCGGTTCCTGGTTTCCCACGGCGTTCCGATTCACCCGGCCTGTTCCGGGCCACCCGACCCTGCTGGCGGGTATCATCAGCGGCCACCACGACTATGGCGACTGCGGGCGGTTGGCCCTGCTCGATCCGTCACTGGCCCGCGCCTATCCCTTCCGGCATCGCCCCGCCTCGAAGGAGTGGGGCGTGGAGGGTCGTCCCATCGCGGTGACCCCGGAGCTGCTGCCTGCCATGGAGACCGGCTTTGTGCAGTTGATTCCGGGCTGGGAAAAGCCGGTTCCCGGAACCGTTTGCGACGCGATTGTCGGGGACGTCTACCTCCAGGAGGTCTCGTCCCTGACCACGCATCCGTGTCCGCTCAGCCCAAAGTACTTTTTGGTCTCGATGAAGCCGGATGCGCAAAGCCTGTGGGGAATCTACCTGGTGGATGTGTTCGACAACGCGACCCTGGTTGCGGAGGTGGAAGGCGCGGCGTTGTTCGAGCCGCTGCCGTTGGTTCCATCTCCGCAACCG
>DAOOQY010000968.1:0-1935 GCA_035389025.1 Verrucomicrobiota bacterium | reverse complement strand
CTCCATCTCGGGCAGCGTCAAATCGTGGCGCGGAGAGAAGCAGATCACACGGCACGTCCCCCGGACGGATTCGACGCGCATCAGGGGATCATCGCCCGGCGTCTCCTCCGCCAGGGTCTCCGGGAGCAACGCCGCAAAGTCGTTGGTGAACACGTAGGTGTGGGTGTACTGAGGGTTGTGCGCGCCATTGGCCCGGGCGTTGCCGGGACAGAGGTGGCACTTGGACTCGAACTGCGCTCGCCGCTCGTCCGCCGTGTGCTCGCGATGCCCGTGCCACGGACGCAGCGCCCGGTGCGGCGACACGAGCACCCATTGGCCAGTCAGCGGGTTGAGCCGTCGATGCGGATGATGTTCGGAATGAGAAGTCACAGCGGCGACTCTCCCAACGAGGCGCGCCTCAGAGCAATCTCAATCCTCAGCCTCAAAGACAATCCCAATTCCATCGCGGCTCTCTCCTCCCGCGCCTCGTTAGCCCGGCGCAACCAGCACCACGAACTCGCCGCGCAACGCGCGCGCCTTGGCTTGCTCGATCAACTCGCCCGGCGTGCCGCGCAGGAATTCCTCGAACTTCTTGGTCAGTTCCCGCGCCAAGACGACCTGGCGCGCGGGGAACACCTCGGCCAACTCGCCCAGCAGCCGCGCAACACGATAGAGCGATTCGTAAAGCACCAGCGTGCCAGGCACGCGGCTCAGGCGCTCGAGTTCCTTCCGCCGCTGCCCGGACTTGTGCGGCAGAAAACCGATAAAGTGGAATTCGTCGGTCGGGAGGCCGCTGGCCGTCAGGGCCGCCACAAGGGCGCATGGTCCGGGCACAGGCTCGACACGAAAACCCTCGTCGAGCACAGCCCGCACCACCCGCTCGCCCGGATCGCTGATGCCCGGGCTCCCCGCGTCGGTGATCAGCGCGACCTTCCCGCCCTCACGCAGACGCTCGAGGATTTGTTCGCTGCGCCGCGCTTCATTGAACTGGAAACAACTCAGCAGGGGTCTGCGAATCTCGAAATGATGCAGCAGTTGTCCCGAATGCCGCGTGTCCTCCGCCACCACGACGTCGCACTCGCGCAGCACCCGCAAGGCGCGGCACGTGATGTCTTCGAGATTGCCGATGGGCGTTGCGACCAGATACAGCGTGCCGGGACGCAGTTCAGGCAAGGCAGTCGATTCCATGCGCCCATTCACTCACGGAACAGACGTCTTGGGGAGCATATTCCCCGCGCAAAGCGGCGATGAGTCCCCGCACTGCGTTGTCGGGGTGACTGGAGGGTGGCCGTCCTCGGCCACAGCAATGAGGGACTGCACCATGATGTGGGCGAAACCAACGCGTCCGGTTGCTCGGACACCGCTGCGCCCGAGGACGGGCGCACTCCGCTTTGCGACATCGGTCCCCAGTTGGCTCCACCTGCCTGCGACAAGGCTCGCGGGATCAGGCACCTGGCCAGCCGCCAGAGGCGGGTCTGACCGTCCGACTCCGACCTCAGCTTAGGTTGACGCGCTTGCGCGGCCGCAGGACTTGGCGCCTTCGGGTGCGCCCGGTGTGGCGAAGCCTTCCGAGTCCTCCCGCCCATCCGCGGAATCCTTGAACCCCATGGCGCGGCTGACATCCTGATCTGTCCGCAATGGGTGTCACCATTCAAGGATTCCACGGCCACGCCTCCCTGGCTACCACGGTGTGGTGCCCGTGACAAAGTAGTTGTCCAGGATGACTTCGTGGGTTGATGGGTCGTTGTTGGGGCCACGTATATAGAGGCCGACCGGGCCCTCAGTCAATGCGGAGCCCATCTCCGTCTGCTCCGCAATGATCTCTTTGGTGGTCAGACTCAGCACCCGGAGACGCAGACTCTGACCGACACAGGAGAACTCGAGGCGGTAAGGGGGTGGTTTCGCCTCAATATTGAAGGGGGGGCCAAAACGTTCACTGATCCCATCAACTATAAC
>DAOOQY010000967.1:0-1936 GCA_035389025.1 Verrucomicrobiota bacterium | reverse complement strand
AGGCTCAGCGGTTGGTGCTCGATCGTGACGACGGCATCAGGGCCATATCCGTACGGGAGCCAGCGCACCTGGTTGTTGTGCACGTAGCCGATCAAGGCCCGATTGTTGCCACATGCCAGGCGTTGGCCGGCAACGTGAATCTCGAATTCACCCAAACCACCTCGGCCATGAATCAGTTTGAGATCGCCCGATTCGAGCGTGACGGCATCGGGACCGGGGGCGGGTGGGGCAGGGGAAGGCCAGGCCGGCGAGTGGAATGCCACGCGCGGCTCGAACAGGAGTCTCTTGAGCATGCATGTGCCGCTCGTGCCGGGCGGGTCGAACCGCAATCGGTAGCCCGGCCCGAGGGCGGGCAGACGGACTTTCGCGTCGTGCCACTGGCCGCCTCCCGGAACGGCGAACCGGATCGAGTTCTCTTCAGTCGCCTGGGTGTTGAAGTAGAAAATCTGCGCCATGCCGCCCTGATCGGACTTCAAGCGGATGTGAAGCCAGAGCGGGGTGTCAGCGGGGTAATTGCGGACCGGGCCGGTCGAATAGGGATCGCTGCCCGTAATGGACAGCAGCATGCCGTCGGCGCTGCCTGTGATGGGACCCAGGTCGTGGGTTGGCTGCCATCCCTGGCGGTCGGCGGCTTTCGTGAAGTCCCACGACGGCAGTGAGGCGGGATGCGCGCTGAACGCCGACGCGAGGACAAGGGAGGCAATGAGGGATTTAAGGGCTCGACGCATTGGGAGTGATGGCAAACCGATTCAAACGCTCTTGCCGACGGAGAAGGCTTTGGCGACAAGCCCGCCGATTCCGTAGTAGGCCTGAGTGTCAGGGGCAAACACAAGCGGCTTGACCTTCAGGATGTCCGCGTTGCCGTCGTTGGTCATGGCCGTCTCATCGACTTTCACGTCGACGACCTCGCCCACGAACTGCGTGTGCAGACCCAACTCGATCGTGTGGGCCAGCCTGCACTCGATGACCATCGGGAACTCCCCAACATAGGGGGCGTCCACCAGGTCGCTTCGCACCGGCGTGAGCTTCACATCGTCGAATTTGTCGACTTCGCGCCCGGAGACCAACCCGAAGCGATCGACGGCCTGGACATGGGCTTCGGACGGGATGCTGATCGTAAAGGCTCTGCGCGCGACAATGTTGCCGTGGCTGTAGGTTGCCTTGCGCAACGACACGGCCACACACGGTGGTTTCGAGCAGCAAATGCCTCCCCAGGCAGCGGTCATGACGTTGGGCTTGCCACGGGGATCGTAGGTGCCCACGATGAATACCGGTGTGGGATACACCAGCGTCTTGGGTCCGAGAGACTTCTTCATAGAACAAGGGAAGTTAGTGTCCGCCCGAAGCCCCGACACCGTGCAGGGATTCCGCACGGCTGAGCTTGGGCCACGCATAGCCGTAAATGCCTATGAGCAGAAAGCAAACCATCGGCACCACAAAGGCGCGCGACATGTCGTAGTGATCGGCCACAGCCCCCATCCACTTGGGCAGGACCGCCCCGCCCATAATGCCCATGACGATAAAGGCCGACGCGCGCTTTGCCCGGGCGCCCAATCCATAGATGCCCAGGGCGAAGATGGTGGGGAACATGATCGACATGAAGAAGTAGCTGAGAAAGACCGAGATCACGGAGATCCAGCCCAGCTTGAAGAAGACCAGCAGGCAGGCCGCCACGTTCAGCATGCCATAGAGCGCCACCACGCGGTGGGCCGAGTATTTGCGCAGCAACGCCGCCCCGGTAATCCGTCCGATCAGGAAACAAATGAACCCAAACGACGCCAGATTGGCCGCGCCCTGGTTGCTCACCCCGAGGATGCCGTCCCGATAACCCAGCACCTCCGGATACGCGTCGGCCAGGAGCATTCGGTTGCACCGCGCGGAACTGGAAGCGGGCGCATCGGGCGCGAGCAGTTGTTTCGTCTTCTCGGACAGGGCA
>DAOOQY010000966.1:0-1952 GCA_035389025.1 Verrucomicrobiota bacterium | reverse complement strand
CTACTGTTTTGCGCGCCCGACGCACGAGCACATGGGTTTTTCGGCGGGGCTGGATTTCGAGACGCGGATTGTGGTGAAGGATAAAGCCCCGGAGCTTCTGCGCCGCGAGATGGCGTCGGCCCGCTGGCAGCCACAGGTGCTGTCTTTGAGCGGCGTGACCGATCCCTACCAGCCAGTCGAGCGCCGGCTCGAGATCACGCGACGTGTGCTGCGGGTTTTGGCCGAGTTCAGGAACCCGGTCTGCCTGGTCACCAAGAACGCACTGGTCACGCGTGACCGGGATGTGCTGGCTGAGCTGGCGCAGCATCGGGCCGCCGCTGTCAATCTGTCGATCACGACGCTTGACAGCGATTTGGCGCGGAAACTCGAGCCGCGGGCGGCGCTGCCTGTCCATCGGTTGGCGGCGATCCGACAACTCGCCCAGGCCGGCGTTCCGGTGGGTGTGCTCGTCGCTCCCGTGATCCCGGGCCTGACCGACCATGAAATCCCGTCGATCATCCGGGCTGCGGCCGAGGCTGGCGCGGGCTGGGCCTGCACGATGGTGGTGCGATTGCCCCTGGCCGTCGGCCCGTTGTTCACCGCGTGGCTCGAACACCACGCGCCCGGGCTGAAGGACAAAGTGCTCGGACGCATCCGGGCCATGCGGGGCGGCGAACTGAACGACGCGCGCTTCCGCAAACGGATGCGAGGCGAGGGCGTGCTTGCGGAACAGATTGCCCAACTTGGGCATGTGGCCAGTCGGCGGGCCGGGCTGGCGCGCGAGAGCCCGGAGCTGTCGATCGCGGCGTTCCGCCGGCCCGGCGGCAAACAGATGGAAATGAACCTGGGATGAGGCGCACTCGATCGGCGCCCCAAGCCGCTTCCGGTCAATCCTCCGGCAAAGGCTGCCCTTTGGTTTCAGGCGCCCACATCAGTGCGATGATGCCGAGCAGGTAGATGCCGGACATGGCGATGGCCGCCGTGCGGAAGGAGAGCAGAGTGCTCATGTAACCGAGCAGGTAGGGGAACGGCGCGGCAACGTAGCGGACGGTATTGTAGCAAAAACCGACACCCGTGCCCCGCAGGCGGGTCGGATACAACTCGGGGAAATAGATCGAGTAACCGGCGAATACGGCAAGCTGCGCGAACCCCATCAGCGGCAGCATCCAGTAGGCGTCGGTCTCGGTCTTCAGGGCGTAAAAGACATACCCCGTGATGGCCAGGCAGGCCAGGAATGCCCAGAAGAACGCCCCGCGCCGACTCAACCAGGCCGCGAAGACGGTGAATGCAATCATGCCCGCAAAAGAGCCGACATCGAACAGCATCATCGCCTTGCTGCGGACCCGATCGATCGACTTCTGGAGCGAGAGGAGGCTGCCGGGAATCGCTTGTTCGACCAACTGCCGGTTTAGGAACCGCATGTCCGCCGGGGCTGCTGTCGTCTGCACTTTCTTCAGTAGACCTTGCGTCCGCTTGTCCAACGTCACGTTCTCGAACGCCCCCGAATCGTAGAGACTGCCTCCCTCGATGATCCGGTTCAAATCCGCCCGCATCGCATCCATCAGTTCGGGAGAGGCTGACGCGCCGGATTCGACTTGCGCCAGAAGGCCTCTGGTCTCGGCCGAGAGTTGCTTGCTCAGGTGCGCCACAGCCGCGTTCGTCCCGGAGCGCAATGCCTTGCATAACGCGGCCCCGTCCCGAATGTCCTCCGCCCGCACAGCCCGCCCCTTGAGCGCCGTTGTAATCAACTCGGGCGAGAAGAACCCGATCCCCCAAAGCCCGACCATCCCCGCCAGGCCCAGGCCGAGCCCGACCAGCGTATTGCGTCGCCACCGCGGGTGTCTGAGCAGATCGCGGGGGGACCCGATGTTCTTCGAGGCATCACCCGTGGCCGCCGCGGCCTTGGCGCGCTTCCACGCCTCCGGCTCTTTCAGGATCGTAATGATCGGGATCACCAGCAGGGCCGGGACGAT
>DAOOQY010000965.1:0-1956 GCA_035389025.1 Verrucomicrobiota bacterium | reverse complement strand
CGCCGACGGCTACCAGGCGCTCAACGACGCGCTGGTGGAGATGAAGCCGAAGGAGGTAATCGATGCGATCCTGCAGAGTGGTTTGCGGGGGCGAGGAGGGGCGGGCTATCCGACGGGGCTGAAGTGGGCGACCGTCGCCAAGATGCAGGGCTCCAAGAAGTATGTGATTTGCAATGCAGACGAGGGCGATCCGGGAGCGTTCATGGACCGAAGCGTCCTCGAGAGCGATCCCCATCGCCTGCTCGAAGGGATGGCCATCGCCGCCTATGCCGTCGGCGCCGACCAGGGTTTCATTTATGTCCGGGCCGAGTACCCGCTGGCCATCAGCCGGCTGCAGACCGCCATCAAACAGGCCAAGCAGCATGGGTTGCTGGGCAGTGGCGTGCTCGAAGCCGCGTTCACATTCAACGTCGAAATCCGGATTGGCGCCGGGGCCTTCGTCTGCGGTGAAGAGACGGCCCTCATGGCGTCGATCGAGGGCGAGCGGGGCACACCCCGCCCCCGTCCGCCGTTCCCGGCGGAGCGCGGCTTGTATGCCAGTCCGACGTTGATCAACAATGTCGAGACCTTCGCCAACGTGCCGTCGATCGTCCGGAAAGGGGCGGACTGGTTTGCTGGGATTGGGACAGAAAAGAGCAAAGGCACCAAGGTGTTCGCTCTGGCGGGCAAGATCACCAACACCGGTCTGATCGAGGTGCCGATGGGCACGTCGCTGCGCACGATTGTCGAGGAGATGGGGGCCGGGGCGCCCGACGGCAATCAGGTGAAGGCGGTCCAGACGGGCGGCCCGTCCGGCGGCTGTGTGCCGGCGTCCGAGTTGGACGCGCCGGTGGATTACGAGTCGTTGCAGCAACTGGGATCGATCATGGGATCGGGTGGCATGATCGTCATGGATCAGACCACGAACATGGTCGACGTGGCGCGCTTCTTCATGGACTTCTGCATGGACGAATCGTGCGGCAAGTGCATCCCGTGCCGGGCCGGCACGGTGCAGTTGCACGCTCTCCTGGACCGCATTCTGCACCGCCAGGCCACGGCCCGCGACCTGGCGCTGCTTGAAGAGCTGTGCGATCTGGTGAAGCACACGAGTCTGTGCGGCCTGGGGCAGACGGCGCCCAACCCGGTGCTGAGCACGCTGCGCTTTTTCAGGAACGAGTATCTCGAATTACTGCAACCCGAGACCGGCGCGCCGGCCGGTCCCGGCAACGCTCCCAAGCCCGACGCGAGTCCGGCGTGTTGAGTCCCGAAGAGGCGCGCCGTGTGGAACGATTAGGTTGAGCAACGGGAAATCGCATTATGCCTGTCAGAACACTCACGATTGATGGCAAACCGGTCAGCGCGGTCGAGGGCCAGACCGTGCTCGACGCGGCGCAGGACGCGGGGATTCCCATCCCGACGCTCTGTCACCTGGACGGGGTGTCGGATGTCGGCGCCTGCCGGCTCTGTCTGGTCGAGGTCACCGGCGTGTCGCGGCTTCTGCCCGCCTGCGTCACCAAGGTGACCGAGGGGATGGAGGTGCGGACGGAGAGCGAGCGGCTGAAGCGGTATCGCCGGATGATTCTGGAACTGCTCTTTGCCGAACGCAATCATGTCTGCGCCGTCTGCGTATCCAACGGGCGCTGCGAGCTGCAGAATCTGGCGGTCGCGCAGGGAATGGACCATGTGCGATTCGCCTATCGGTTCCCGCCCTACGAGGTCGACATCACGCATCGGATGTTCGGCATGGATCATAACCGGTGCGTGCTTTGCAGCCGGTGTGTCCGGGTGTGCTGGTTCATCGAGGGCGCTGCGACGAAGAACGTGGCTGGCCGCGGCGCGGACGCGCGCATCATCACCGATCTGAGTCAACCGTGGGGGGAATCGGAGACGTGCACCTCCTGCGGCAAGTGCGTTCAGGCGTGTCCCACGGGGGCCAAGTTTCACAAAGGTTCGACGGTGGCGGAGATGGAACGGGAT
>DAOOQY010000964.1:0-1958 GCA_035389025.1 Verrucomicrobiota bacterium | reverse complement strand
TGGACCCGCGCCATCTGGGGGTCACGGGCAACTCGGGCGGCGGCACCCTCACGACCTGGCTGTGCGGACTCGAATCGCGCTGGACCATGGCGGCGCCCGGTTGTTTTGTGACCACCTTCCGCCGCAATCTCGAGAACGAGCTGCCGGCCGACACCGAACAGTGCCCGCCCCGGGCCCTTGCCTTGGGCTTGGACCACGAGGATTTCATCGCCGCCATGGCTCCCAAGCCTGTCATCCTTCTGACGAAGGAACGGGATTACTTTGACATTCGCGGATCCGAGGCCGCCTATGCGCGCCTGAAGGGGCTCTACAGACTCCTTGCCGCGGAGGATCGGATTGCGCTGTTCACCGGGCCGACCACGCATGGGTATTCGCAGGAGAACCGAGAGGCCATGTATCGTTGGTTTAACCGCTTCACGGGCGTCTCGAATGCGCAGACCGAACCCGAGCTTGTCATCGAGCCTGACGAGACCCTCTGGTGTACCCCCAAAGGGCAGGTGGCGGAACTGCAGTCGCGGCCCATCTGGTCGTTTACCCGCGAGAAATCGCAGTCCCTGGCCCGTGAGCGCCCAAGACACTCAGACGGCGACCTGGCGCGCATCGTGGCCTCGACTCTCAGATTGCCGCAGCGGCAGGGCGTGCCCGATTACCGCATCCTCCGCGCATTGCCGTCGCGCCGATACCCCTGGCCCCACGCGACAACCTACGCAGTCGAGACCGAGCCTGGGATTCATGCCCTGGTCTACCGCTTGTTTCAGGAACGCCATGAATCGCGTCCGCCCCGCGGCCAGGCCCGCGCAGTGCTCTACGTGGCCCACCTGTCGAGCGACGCCGAATTGCGCGAGGAAGCGCTCATCCGCGACCTGCTTGATGCCGAACCGGACGCGGCCTTTTACGCGTGCGATGTGCGGGGCATTGGCGAGTCCCAGCCCGACACGTGCGGTCACGACGCGTTCCTGAAGCCGTACGGGAGCGATTATTTCTATGCCATCCATGCGCTGATGCTGGATTATCCCTATGTCACCCAGAGAACGCACGATGTGCTCCGGGTGCTGGATTGGCTGCGGAGCGTCGGCCACGAGCAGGTCCATCTGGCGGCCAAAGGGTGGGGGACACTGCCAGCCACATTCGCCGCTCTGCGTTGCGACGCGGTGCGCCAGGTGACTTTGAAGAACGCACTCGCCTCCTACAGCGAGGTTGCGGAGGCCGAGCGCTACCAGTGGCCGCTTGCTGCGTTCGCGCCGGGCGTGCTTGCACACTTCGATTTGCCTGACTGCTACGGTGCGCTGGCCAGCAAGCAACTCAGGCAAATCGACCCCTGGGGCGCAATCCCGCCCGGGCTTGCCGGTCAGTCAACTGTCCATAACGTCACGGCATCCTGGTCCTTGATGAACAGGCGGTTGCCGGAAGCGACCGGGTACGCGTAAGTCGGCGAGTCGGCGACCTTGAGGCGGGCGATTTCCTTGTACGATTTGGGATTTGGCTCGAAGACCACAAGCATCGAGGAGGGTGTCAGGGCCAGCAGCACGGACCCGGCATCCACCACCGAGCCAAAACCGCTCCCGCCGCCACCGCGCCCTCCGCGCCCACCCCGCCCGCCCCCACCGGCCGATTGCGGTGCGGCTTCGGCCGCCGCGGGCGCCCACGGCGCGGTCCAGGCGGTCTTGCCATCCTGGGCATTGAGACAGAAGAAATCGTTGCCCGCCGTGAGGCCGTAGAGAAAGCCGCCCTTGAGCACTGGAGTGTTGAACTGGACGCTGTTTTCGGTGTTCTTCCAGAGTTCCTTGCCTGCAAGACCGGATTCCTGTTTCTCGAGCTTGACCGCCGTCGCACCGCGTCCGGAACCGAGGTAGATAAGAGTGTCACCTTCGACGATCGGGGTGGCGGCGTTGTAACCGCGGCCCTGGACGACAAAGGGCGTTTCCCAGGCCAGCTTGCCGTCGACCAGCGCCAGCGCC
>DAOOQY010000963.1:0-1958 GCA_035389025.1 Verrucomicrobiota bacterium | reverse complement strand
TCCAGCGGCTCAAGCCGCCTCCCAGCCTACCCCCGAAAAATCGCAGATGCGCACGGAACACCTGATCGGCGAAACCGGTTCTTGACAAGGACGCCGACCGTGGTCTTGGGGGTCGGTGTCGTTGTGGCGTTGTTCGCTCTGGCACACGCCATCGAGCGCATCCAGGCGATGCCCGGCAAACTGCCGCACAGCCCCAAACCCACCGCGGCCGCCGGGCAGGGTTGGGAGCCCTGCCCGGCGGGACCCCATTGTGTTTCTCCGACGTCAACGAGGCCTTGTCCCAGATTCCCTCGCCCGGCGAGCGACGACGACTGATCAAGACGCTCTCGCGGGCCTCGGCGCTCTTGGTCAGGCTCAACATCGGCCCTGACGCCGACGTGAGGGGTCTGGTCAGTTTCGCTACGAATGGCGCCCGCTTTAGGCAACCCTGGGTCCTGGCGCGCAATCGGACCATGACTCTACTGCTTGAGCCGATAGAACTTCCGCGCGGCGGTGGGCGTGACGGCATACGGGCTGCCAGCATTGGGAACGGCAGTCCAGGCACCCCAAACATTGTCCGCCGTTTCCAGCGTCCCAGCACCCGACCACGTGACGATCGCGCTTCCTCCCTCCAGTTCGATGGACAGGCTCGCCGGTGTTGGCTCGTGCGCCCGCGGCGCGCCCACGGCGAAGGTGTCCATCCAAAAGACCCCGCCAGCACCGCCCATCCCGACGGCGCCATTCGAGTAGGCGTCGTAGATTCCCCCGGCGAAGGTGGCCAGGTTGACGGTAACTTTCCGGGTCCGATCAACGTAAATCCGCAGCTCATGCGCCGGTTGGTTGAAATGGACGGCAACATTGTGCCAGTGGTTGTCGTTCACACCGGTGAAAATCAGATTGCCATCCGCATCGGTCACGGCGGTCTCTTTCGAGCCGTTATAGAGCCCCAGCGCCGGCAATCCCGTGTCGGGGAATGCCGCATGCGGAGTCCCCGCCACCGAATCGCGGCGGAAGAGCACGCTGAGTTTATTTGCCCCGAAGATGCCGCCGCCGGGGACGTCCAGGCTGGTGATGTCCAGGCGGTCGCTGGGCAGGATCGCATCGAACTGCACCACGTAATTCGAGCGGATGCCGTAGGCGAAGCTGAAATCGCCGCCGCCCGACTGTGCCAGGCCAGAGAAGGCGCCGGCGTTGCCGATCGCCGCGTTCAGCAGGGTTGGCGCCGTCGAACTATCGGGTGTGTTGAAACTGAAGTTCGAGGTCGGGGTCCAAGTCACCGGCGGGTTGCCGTGGCTGTCCTCGACCGTGTAGGCGCCGGCGCTGTTGTCGTTGTACAGGCCGTCGTAACGCACATCGCCGAGGGTGAAGGTGTCGCTGTAATCCACCGTCGCGATCAACTCGGGGGGCGCCCCGACGCGGAAGTTGTCGAACCAGAAGACACCGCCGAACCCGCCCACTCCAACCGCCCCGTTCGAGAAGGCCTGGTAGCTGCCATTGGCGAAGGTGGCCAGGTGGATGCTCGCAATCGGCACGCCATCCACGTAGACCTTTACCACGCTGTTGGGTTGGTCGAAATGGACAGCGAAGTTGTGCCAGTTGTTGTCGTCCACACCGGTTCGGACGAAGGCGCCGGCGGCATTGGTCACGCCCGTCTCGGTGGCGCCATTGAACAGGCCAATCCCCGGGAGAGTCGTGAGCGAATCCCGACGCAGGAACACGGTGAGGCTGTTGGCCGCGAAGATGCCGCCGCCGGCCGCCGGCAGGCTGGCGATGTCCAAACGGTCCGTCGGCAAAATGGCGCTGACTTCGACGACATAGTTCGAACGCACACCGTAGCTGAGACTCGAGTCGCCGCCACCCGATTGGGCCAAACCCGCAGCCGCGCCGCCATTGCCCGCGGCGGCGCCGACCTTGGCCGGGTCGGTCGAACTGGCGGGGGTGTTGAAGCTGTAGCCGGACGCGGGGGTCCACGTGGCGGC
>DAOOQY010000962.1:0-1958 GCA_035389025.1 Verrucomicrobiota bacterium | reverse complement strand
GCGGACGATGTTGGATTCGACATCCGCGGCGCTGACGCGCTCCGGGTCGGCATCAGCCACCAAACGGTGGACCTGCTTCACGTAAGCGAGAACCTCGACACCGAACTGCTCGCGGAGAATCTTCTTCGCGACCGCACCCGCGGCCACGCGCCCAACCGTTTCGCGCGCGCTGGTGCGTCCTCCGCCCTGCCAGTTACGGATGCCGTACTTGGCCTGGTAGGTGTAGTCCGCGTGAGAGGGACGGAACTTCGTGGCCATTTCGCCGTAAGCCTCGGGGCGGGCGTCCTCGTTTCTGACCCACATCGAGATCGGGGTCCCGAGGGTCTTCCCCTCGAAGGTGCCGGAGAGAATCTGAACGGAGTCGCTCTCCTTGCGCGGCGTCACGATCCGCGATTGCCCCGGGCGGCGCCGGTCGAGATCGGGCTGGATGTCGGCCTCGCTCAACGCGAGTCGCGGCGGGCAGCCGTCGATCACCACGCCCACGCCGCCGCCGTGGGACTCGCCCCAGGTCGTGATGCGGAACAGCCGCCCAAACGTGTTTCCCATGCCGCCAGAGTGCGACAGACGAGCCCTCAGGTCAAACACCGCGTCTTTCCGCTTTTCCATCGACAGTTCACCCGAAGAAACGTACATCCTCATTGCATCATGAAATCAATCGACACAACGACGCACACGAGAGTGGCAACTCGGGGCATTGCATGGGGAACCGCGCTTCTGGCCGTCCTGGGGACAGCCTCGATCCTGGCACAGGGGCCCGAGGAGGGATTTGTTCCGCTCTTTGACGGACAGACGCTCGACGGCTGGGTCAAGCGCGGCGGGGACGCGGCCTACAGCGTGGACGGGGGCACGATCGTCGGGGAGTGCCTCCCGAGCCGGATGAACACCTTCCTGTGCACCGAGAAGGAGTTCGGCAACTTCATCCTGAAGCTCGAATTCAAGTTCGATGTTCCCGGCAACTCAGGCGTGCAGTTCCGATCCGCAGCGCGTCCGGAAGGGGAAGGGCGCCAAAGGGTTTATGGATACCAGGCGGAGATGGACCCCAACCCACAAGGGGACACCGCCCGCATCTACGATGAAGGCCGGCGCGGACATCAGCACGGCATCATCTGGATGGACACCACCGCGGACGAGACGCTGGCCGCCGCGCGCGCGGCGAACAAGCCGGGCGAGTGGAATGCGCTTGAAATCCAGTGTGTGGGGCCATCGATCCGCACCTGGCTCAACGGCGTAGCGGTCGCCAACCTGTTCGACGATCAGAGCCTCACCGGCTTTTTCGGTTTGCAGGTGCATGTCGGGGATCAAGGCAAGGTCCGCTGGCGCAACATCCGGGTGAAGGACCTGGGCAAGAGCGAGTGGACACCCTTCTTCCTCAAGGGCGCGGACGGCCAATACAAGCTCAACGGAGCGCATTTCGTTCTGCCCAACGACTGGTCCTTCGAGCACGAGAAAGGGTATCTCAAGGGCGTCCACCGCCAGGACGAAAAACGCGACGGGCTGGTCGTCTCCGACGGCTCATACGACAACTTCATCGCGCGTGTGACCTACCGCATTGTCGGCGGGAACAGCGCACTCTACTTCCGGGCTGAGGAGGTCAACACCCCATGGCTGCTCAAGGGATTCCAGAACGAGATCGCGGGCAACGACAAAGACTCCGCCCTGTGGCACACGGCGGGCGACAAGACACCGGGACGCGGCTGGGTGGCGGCAAACGACGAGTTGGTGGGGAAGGTCCGCAAAGGAGACGATTGGAACACGACCTGCACGGCGGCCTGCGGCGATCGGATCGTGAGCATCCTCAACGGCTTGGAGGTGATGCAGCGGGACATCGCGCGACGGGTGGCGGGTTTCGACCTGCTCCGCGGCATGGCGTTCTGTGCCTCGGGATTGAACGAGCGAGGGCTGGCCTGCGTGCAGCGGGAGATCGAGAATCACGATAGTCCCGTCGCCCGCAATTTCCT
>DAOOQY010000961.1:0-1967 GCA_035389025.1 Verrucomicrobiota bacterium | reverse complement strand
TTCGCGGCCGCGTGCATGTTGGCGCGCACGGTCGGGTTGCCAAAGGGGTCTTGGGCAATGCGATCCGGGCGTCGAATCCAACGGCGCGTCGCGGTGTACTCCGCGGCGTCCGCAACCGCCCAGCCGACCTGAACCGGCTCGAGGCTCGCTTCGGCGGCGACAATCGCCTCGGCCAGCCGCTCGCGCAGGAAGGGCACATAAGCCGCATCGGCCTCGGTGCCCAAACAGGCGAAGACCGACGGGGCGGAATGCGAATGGGTCGCCGCAATGAGCATGCGATTGGTCTGGATCGTTGTGCGCGCCGCAGCCAGTTGTTTCGCTTCATCCACGAGCGAACGCGGCATCATGCAACTGTCCGCGATGACGATCGCCACACGCTCGCGTCCATCGTCGAGCACCAGCGCCCGGCACTGAATCGGCGCTCGAACCGTGTCGGCTGAGCGCGAGAAAAAACCGCCGTTGACCAGAACGGGCAATTGAGGCGGCGTCGCATCGACCACCGACGCCCCGGCACGCAGGGCGGCCCGAACATCGAGCGCGCTCAAAGGCAACAGGACACAAACGAGAAGAATGACGCGGATGTTGTTCACGGACTGGATGAGGCTGTGATGCACATCGCCCCAATGCGATTCCATGTACGGGTCCATGCCCGGGAATGGTCTCTTCATATGGCAGATTCTATCCCATGACACATCGCCTGTCACCCCTTCGAGGATCGTCTGAAGAAACATTTGCCCCGAGAGGCGTTCACCTTCACTCTCTTGCCCTTGTTGCATGAGCCGCGTGACCGATCCCAGCTCTTCGCCGCCCCGGGTGCCGCCTCAGACCGGGATCGACCGACTGCCGCCGGTCACGCCCCCGCACAAGAGTCTTCCGAGACTCGTGAGCGAGGTCCTGGACCACGGCGGGCCGGGGTATCTGCAATTCGCCATCACCAACCTCTGCAACGCCAAATGCGGTTTCTGCGGGTTTGCCGTGGACCGATTCGATGCGCGGCAGCGACGCAGCGTGACGCTTGGCGAGGCCAGGGAGGTCATCGACATCTGCGTTCGCAATCACATCGGCTACCTGCTCTTCGTCGGAGGCGAGCCCATGGTGCATCGGGATTTGGCATCCATGGTGCGCCACGCGGCAGAGCGGGGTGTGCGCCCGATGATATGCACCAACGGTTCGCTCTTCACGGACGCCAACAGGCTCGAGTTGGCCCGCAACGGCCTGGCCGGCGTCATCATGTCGATCGACGCCCCCGATGTGGGGCGGCACGAGCAGAACCGGGGCCTTCCCGGCGTGTGCGAGAAGATCAGCCGCGCCAATGCGGCGTTCGCAAAGCTGGGGGTGCAGAGCACGGCCAGTGTGACCGTGAGTCGGCTGATCGAGGATTACTCGAAGCTCCCGGCCTTCCTGCGGGGCCTGGGTTTCACCAGTTGCACCTTCAGCTATCCCCTGACAACGCTCGGCTCGACTTACCTGAGCTTCAGCGACTCCAGCCTTGTGGCTTACCGCAAAGACGAACTCATCGAGGTCTTCGAGCAGATCAAGCGGATGAAGCGCGAAAGCGGATTCCCGGTCGTCAATCCGTCCGAGTCGCTGACCGAAATGCAGCGGCACTTGCGGGGCGAGACGGAGCGATTCGGCTGCCTGGGCGGACACAAGTACTTCTACCTGGATTGGAACCTGGACCTGTACCGGTGCCACTACTGGGAAACACCCATGTGCCCGATCCGCGAATTCAACCCGTCCAAGCTCATCCGGGATGGCTGCACCCGCTGCATGATTGACTGTTACCGCGATCCGAGCGTGCTCCAGTTCATCGCCGTCAATGCATGCGACGCCTGGCAGAGTCTCAGGCGCGGACGCTGCCTCGCCGCGGCCAGACACATCTGCGATCCCCGCAATCTCACATCCCTCAAGGCCGTCTGGGAAAACCGCGCGTGGATCGGCGACGTCTGAGCCGATGGGACGCGGCT
>DAOOQY010000960.1:0-1973 GCA_035389025.1 Verrucomicrobiota bacterium | reverse complement strand
CAGCCCCCGCCCGGCCGACCTCGCCGGCTGTTACCTCAGCGACGACCGCCTCGCAGACAAATTCCGCATCCCCGATGGCACGGTGCTCGACCCGGGCGGGTTCGTCGTGTTCGACGAGACCCAACTCGGGTTCGCCCTGGATGCAGCCGGGGAAGCGGTGTTCCTGAGCCACCCCGCGCTCGACCGCATCCTCGATGCCGTCCGTCTCCCCCCGCAATGGCAGGGCGCGGCCTTCGGACGGTTCCCCGATGGCGCCGAGCGCCTGCACGCGCTCGATGTGCCCACGCCAGGCACGATCAATGCCCGTCCGCGCCGCCCGTCCGTCGTCATCAATGAAATCATGTACCACCCGATTTCGGAGACGGACGATGACCAATACGTCGAACTCCATAATCCAGGACCGGACGGAATCGGCCTGGATGGATGGCGGCTCGCCGATGGGATCGAGTTCCGCTTTCCCCGCGGCACGTCAATCGCTCCGGGCGGTTTTCTGGTGGTAGCCCGCAACGCGGCGCGCCTTCGGGCCAATCGCCCCGATGTCGATCCGGCTCTCATCCTCGGAGACTTCACAGGCACGCTCTCCGGTCGAGGCGAGCGCATCGCGCTCGAAGCGCCCCTGGGATTGGATGGCGCAGCTTCCCCGCAGGAGGAACCAGCCCCCGAAGCCGTCTGGGTGCGGATCGACGAGGTCACCTACCGCGATGGCGGTCGGTGGGGGCGATGGGCGGACGGCGGCGGCAGCAGTCTTGAACGGATCGATCCTCGAGCCGACGCCGATCTGCCTCCCAACTGGGCCGACAGCGACGAGGCCGCCAAGGCCCCCTGGACAACCATCGAGGCGACAGGTCCCCTGGTCTCGCCGCATCCGTCGATGCCATCCGCCGAACAACTGCAACTCTTCCTGATGGGCCCGGGCGAGGCGCTCGTCGACACGGTTCAAGTGCTCGTCGCGGGCAACAACCGGATCGCCAACTCGACGTTCGAGAGCAGTCTCAACGGCTGGACATTCCAGGGCACTCAAAGCCACAGCGCGTGGGAGAAGAGCGAAGGCCATCAGAGCGCACGCTCGCTGCGGCTGGTGGCAACCGAACGCGGAGATCACGTCGCCAACCGCGCCTTCACCCCGCTCCAATCAAGCATCGCCGTCGGAACGTCCGTCACGATTCGCGCGCGGGTCCGCTGGCTCAAAGGACACCCCGAAATCCTCCTGCGCCTTCGCGGGGGCGCACTCGAAGCCTATGGCCGCCTGACCCTCCCGCTCAATCTCGGCACACCCGCCGCGCGCAACAGCCAGAACCGCGCCAATGCAACTCCGGCCATCACCGACGTCGCCCATCGGCCCGTTTTGCCGGCGCCCGGACAACCCATCCGCGTCACTGCCCGCCTCAGCGATCCCGATGGGATTGCGAGCGCATTGGTCCACTACCGCATCGATCCCAGTCTTGCCGCCACGGCGGTCGCCATGTCCGATGACGGTGCAGGTTCTGATGAATTCCCGAACGACGGCGTCTATTCGGCCGTTCTCCCCGCCCAACCGAAGGGAACCCTGGTCGCGTTTTATGTCGAGGCCCTCGATGCCCACGCCGCGCCCGCAACCAACCGGTTCCCCGCCGAGGCGCCCGCGCGCGAATGCCTCGTCAGGGTCGGCGAAGACCATGTGCCGGGCGCTTTCGCCAACTATCACCTCTGGATCACCGCGGCGTCCCACGCCCATTGGGCCGGCCGCGAAAAAATGAGCAACGACGACGTCGACGCCACGTTCGTTTATGGAACCAACCGGGTCATCTACAATGCCGGCGCGCATTTCAGCGGCAGTTCCTACACCTCCCCCGGCTACACCAGCCCCACCGGCAACCTCTGCGGGTATGACGTCAATCTCCCCGCCGACGACCGGTTTCTCGGGGAACGGCATGTCACGCTCGACTGGCCCGTGCGCGACGACACCAACCAGCGCGAGCAGCTCATGTACTGGT
>DAOOQY010000959.1:0-1990 GCA_035389025.1 Verrucomicrobiota bacterium | reverse complement strand
CAAAGACAATCACTCGCCGCCCCTCGTTCGCGGCCGCTTTGGATACGGCATCAAACCACCGCAACTGACGGCCGCCGAGCGCGCTGTTCCAGGTCTGGGCATTGGCGGCGCCGGTGTCGGCCAAACGCTTGAGCGCCACCGCCGCCTCCGCATGCTCGGGCGTCGACTCCGGGTGCGCGTACAGGCTCACATCCGTGGTGTCGAGCATGACGAAGCACCACCCGGCGCGCTCGATGGCATGGAACCGCTGGGCGAGTCCGAGCCGCGCCGGCACACGGGCCTTCAAGTCACTCGACACCTCGAAGTCGTGGTTGCCAAGCACGTGATGGAAGCGATGCCTCGACGCGGCCAGTGCCTCGAGAATCGCGTCGTAGTTCTTCCACTCCCGATCAATCAGGTCGCCGAGATTCACGCAAAAGGCGAGTTCGAGCCGGTTGAAGTGGCTCACGACCGATTCGAGCTTGCCGACCGACTGCCGATAGAACCGCGTGCCGGCGGAATCCTTGTCGGCATACTGCGGGTCCGCGATCAGCCCGATGCTCAACACCGGCCGGGTGATCCCGGCCCCGAATGTGCGACGAATGCACGGAAAACCGGCTCCGGCGACACCCGCCAACACGAGAAACTGGCGGCGCTTGAGCCGGGACAGTTCACAAGGCTGCGCGCCACTTGATGTTCGGTCTGTGGTCATGCTCGATCGTGCTGAACATAGATTGACACAGGCTCGGCCCGGCTCGATGCGAAGAAATACAGCCAGGCCTCGGTGACGGGACGTCGGTAAATCCGGCTCAGGGCCAGCGCGTACAGACGCAACTGCGGGGCGTACGACTCGACCTTCGCCTGAAGTCCGGCCGGAACGACGTCGTCCGTCTTGAAATCGACAATCCAGATTTGATCCGATCCCATCACGGCGAGGTCCACAACGCCTTGAACAACGATGAACTCGTCGGCCCCGAGTCCGCGGGTGATCGGGATGGCGAGCCGCTCGAAATCCAGAGGGGAAAGACGCAGGGTGAAATCGAGTTCGCGGCGCACGGATTGCCTCTCCGCAATCACGCGCCGCCCCAGTTGAGACTGCCCAAACGCTCCCAAGGCGCCCAGGTCGAGCGCCGCGGCTTCGTCCTTGCTCAACGCCCCCTCGCGTTCAAGCCGCGCCACCTCGGCGCTCACGCCATCCGGACGACCCAGCGCGTCCAGCCGAGCCAATTCGAGAAAACGGTGAAAGGCCGTCCCCCGCTCGGCCGCCGTGAGCGCGCGTCCGGAGCCTCGAGGCCTGGCATGACCCGGGCCCGCGCCCGAGAGGATCGGGAACAAGCGGCGGCTCTCGCGATCGGTCTCTTCGGTCACCCGGCGGCGCAAGGTTGTCACGGCGGTCTTTGCGGACTCGATCGTGGCCGCGCGCCAAGGGTACTGCCACGTCAAACGCCCTTCGAGAGCCGACCACACGGCGGGAGCGGGCGCCGCGAGCGTGCTTTCGATCGACGGTCCGGTCGGCGAACCCAAAACGGCCGGTTGATCATGCCGCTCCCAACGGAAACAGCCCCGCTGCCCGACACCCTGCTCGAGCCAATCCGCCCTGCCTGCCAGTTGGGTCAGCACGGGCCCCAGCCAATCGAAGGCGCACCGTGCTGAGCCGATCTGGCGGGCGGTCAAGGGCTTTGCCTCCGCCAAAGGCCATCCTGCCTCGGCCCGCTTGGCCGAGACGCTGCCGACCAGGATGAGCTTGTCGCAAGCGCGGGTTGCGGCCACATAGAGCAGGCGAATCTCTTCGCCAAGCAGTTCGTGGCGTTCCCGGCGGCTGGCAAGCCAATGCGGCAGACTCGGATAGGTCTGCACGCCCCCCGCCGGCCGGACCATCGGACAAAAGCCGAGTTCTTCCTCGATCAGGATCGAACCTCGGGTGTCGTCGAAATTGAACCGCTTGCCCAGATCGGGCACGACAACCACCGGAAACTCGAGGCCCTTGCTCTGGTGAATGCTCATGAGCCGC
>DAOOQY010000958.1:0-1996 GCA_035389025.1 Verrucomicrobiota bacterium | reverse complement strand
CCAGATCGAACCCTCTCGATATTCGGGTTTGCCGCATTGGATTCCTTTGATGATGAAATCCCGCGACACGCCATATTCAGCTCGTGCTGTTACGTCACTGAGCGTCGCGCCCTTCCGGTTCCATTCGACGCAGTGACGGGCACCGGCTTCGTCGCTGATGCCCGGCTCTTGCATCCCGGTGAACGTGATCACATTCTTCTTGCTGCATCGGAGCAGCGCGGCAAGATTGGGGAGGGTTTTGTCGATTCTAATGGATGTTATGAGCCGATTCTACACTGACATCGTCCAGACTGTCGGACGCACGCCGCTGGTGCGCCTGAACCGGCTGGCCGCTGGACTGGGCGCAACCGTCCTGGTGAAGTGCGAGTTCTTCAATCCGCTCGGGAGCGTCAAGGACCGGATCGGGGTGGCCATGATTGAAGACGCCGAGCGTCGAGGGGTGCTCAAGCCCGAGAGCGTCATCATCGAGCCGACGAGTGGCAACACCGGGGTCGCCCTCGCCTTTGTTGCCGCGGCCAAGGGTTACAGGCTCATCTTGACGATGCCCGACACGATGTCGCTCGAACGTCGGACCCTGTTGGCGATGCTCGGGGCGCGCCTGGTGTTGACACCCGGGGTCGAAGGCATGCGCGGGGCGATTGCGCGGGCGGAGCAACTGGCGCAGGAGACGCCCAACGCCTGGATTCCACAGCAGTTCGAGAACCCGGCCAACCCGGAGGTCCATCGCCGGACAACCGGGGAAGAGATTTGGCAGGACACCGGCGGACTGGTCGATTTCTTCGTCGCAAGCGTGGGGACCGGCGGGACGCTCACGGGTTGCTGCGAGGCCATCAAGCCGCGGCGTCCGGGCTTTCAGGCCATCGCGGTCGAGCCCAAGGACTCGCCGGTCATATCGCAGACCCTGGCGGGACAGCCGCTCAAGCCGGGTCCGCACAAGATTCAGGGGACCGGGGCCGGGTTCGTGCCCAAGAACCTGCGCCTCAAAGACGCGCAGGGAGCGCCTCAGATCACCGAATGCATCCAGGTCATGAATGACGATGCGTTTGCCATGGCGCGCCGGTTGGCGAAGGAGGAGGGGATTCTGGCTGGGATTTCGTCAGGCGCGAATGTCTGGGCTGCGCTCGAAGTCGCCGCACGTCCTGAGAACAAGGGCAAACTCATCGTGACTGTGGCCTGCTCGACCGGCGAGCGTTACCTGAGCACCCCGCTGGCGGCCGAGGCGCGGGCTTCGGTCGGGGCCTAGCGCGCATATTTCTCATGTGACGGTTCTGCGGTCCAGCAGATCCAGTCTTCTATGTCAGTTCTTTCCGTACGCGCGCTTGTGACCGGTGGCGCGGGATTCATCGGGTCGCACCTGGCGCAGGCGCTCTGCGAGCAGGGCGCCGAGGTCATTGTGCTCGACAATCTCAGTTCCGGACTGCGCGCCAATCTGGACTGGCGCCAAAGCGCACACCGCCTCGAATTCGTCGAGGGCGACATACGCGATGAGGCCCTCGTGCGCAGGTGCGTGACGGGATGCGATTGGGTCTTTCACCAGGCGGCGATCGCGTCCGTGCCGTACTCGGTGGACCATCCCGCCGAGACAAACAGCCAAAACCTGACCGCCACGCTTGACCTGCTGACGGCCGCGCGCGATGCCGGGGTGCGGCGGTTCGTCTTTGCCTCGTCATCGGCGATTTACGGCGATGGTCCCGAACCGGTGAAGCACGAGGGCCTGCCGCCGTTGCCGTTGTCTCCGTACGCGCTCCAGAAGTACGCCAGCGAGCGGTACGGCCAACTGTTCCATGCCCTGTATCGAGTCGACACGGTCGCGTTGCGGTATTTCAACGTGTTCGGGCCGCGCCAGGTGTTCGATTCCCCGTACTCGGGCGTGATCGCGCGGTTCTGCACGGCGTTCCTCGAGGGGCAGCGACCGACGATCTTCGGCGACGGCCTGCAATCGCGCGATTTCGTCTATGTGAGCGACGTGGCCCTGGCGAATATCCGGGCGGCGATG
>DAOOQY010000957.1:0-2002 GCA_035389025.1 Verrucomicrobiota bacterium | reverse complement strand
CTTGGCAGCCCGGGCGGAATCCGGGCCGCCGCCTTGCGCGGCCCTGCGCATCACCTCCGCAACTCGATCCTGCGTCAAGCCCAAAGGCCGCGCAATCACGGCCGCCACCTCCTCGATGCGATTCGAGCAAACCGTCAGATCGGCATACACCGTCTTCACCGGCAGACCCGTCGCCAGCGTCCGTCCCCGACAATCGAGCACTTCGCCCCGCCACGGCTCCGAGTAGCGGCGGGTGCGGGTGAAGCGCTCCGCCTTGACCCGCAGTTCGTCGTGTCGCCAGACCTGAATGTCAACGAGTCGGAGCGCGACAATCCCGAAGAGAATGCTGACAGCGACGCCCATCAGCGCCAGAACGCGGTATTGGCGGGTGGTGTTCATTGCGGTCGATCATGGGTGGGAGGTGGGACGCCACAATGCCCGAGCGAATCATATCTTATTCCGGCGTGACGGCTTGGAATTCGATTGGCCGGATGCCGCAATGGCGCCGACCGAACTGACTCGGGCCTCGGACAGGGCAAGAAACGCGTTCACGCTGCGATTCCCGACAGCCAGCAGTTGGCTCCGGGCTTCGGACTTGCGCAGTTGCTGGGCCAGTCGATAGGTCCTCCTCTGTTGGTCGACGCGGGAGGCGCCCCACAAACTCAGATTCACCACCACCGCAAACAACAAAACGACTGTTAAGGCCAGCGCCTTGGCCGCGCCTGTTCTCCGCGGCCTCTCGCATACCGTGCCACCCACGGGCTCGGGCGGTGCGGGCAGTGCGCGCCCCCTGTCGACCACCCCCGACCGATCCAGCGCCAAAGGCCGCCACCCGCGGATGAGAGTGTAGGGATTGCCCTGAATCTGTCGGACGCAGAGGCTGGGGTTCATTTGGATCATCGAGGTCGAATTCATAGTGCGATCTGCTTGTAGGCCTCGGAGGCCAGGCGTTTGCTGTCAGCTTGAAACTCGGCATACCGCTTCGGATTCCATATCTCGAAGCGATTGACCAACCCGAGCAACAGGGCTTCGTCCTCAATCCCAGCGTCGCGCGCCAGCCAATCGACCAGCGGAAGACGCCCCACCTTGTCCAGGGTCAGCCGGGCGTAGGCGCTTCCGATCTCCCGACTCAACGCGGCTGCCTTCGGGTCCGAAATGGATTGCGTGGTCAACGTCGCGTACACGGCCCGCCAACGCTCGGGTGTCAGGACCAGGAGATGCTGCTTCTCGGCGACCGTTCCCTCCTCACAGATCGGCCATCGCGCCACCACGAACGATTGTGGCCAGCCGTCGGGACGCCAGCACACAGGCAAGGCAACCCGGTGGCTGCGATCGACCTTGTGTCGGTAGTTCCCCGAGTACTCGGCGAACGCGTCGATTTGTGGCACTGACTCGATCATCCCACCGCCTCAGACATCGTATCCAATCGGCCCCCATTGCTCCCCATCACCCCCCATTCAATACGATTACCCCCGATTCCAATGCCAGAAGAACTTGTTAACATCTGTTCACAGGTTATTCACAACCCCCTGAACCCGGACTCGATTCGGACTCGATTCGGAGTGACTCGGATGGCCGATTGCGAGCAGAATGCCCCGGCCCGCCGATTCGAGGCGGAGACTCGCGAATGTCCACGACGCTTTACGACCTGTTGCCGCGGGGCGAAGACACCGGCAACGACCTGCTGTTCGAGCGCTTTCTTGACTATGCCCAGGTCAAGGGGCTCGTCCTCTACCCGGCCCAGGAGGAGGCCATTCTCGAGTTATTCGACGAGAAGAACGTGATCCTGAACACCCCGACCGGGTCGGGGAAATCGCTTGTGGCCGCGGCGCTGCATTTCAAGGCCCTGGCCCAGGGCCGGCGCTCGATCTACACATGCCCCATCAAGGCGTTGGTCAACGAGAAGTGGATGGCCCTGTGCCGCGAGTTTGGGGCCGACAACGTGGGTCTGAGCACGGGGGACGCCTCGGTCAACCGGGACGCGCCGATCCTCTGCTGCACCGCGGAGATTCTGGCCAACATC
>DAOOQY010000956.1:0-2003 GCA_035389025.1 Verrucomicrobiota bacterium | reverse complement strand
CCTACGTCAACTGGGCCACCAAGGTCATGCTCGGCGCCAAGCTCAAGGACTTCCAGTTCAAGCCGCGGCTGGATGGGTATGCGATCAAGGTGCCCGTGTTCTCGTTCGATAAGTTTCCGAACGTCGATAAATCACTTGGACCTGAGATGAAGTCCACGGGTGAAGCTATTTACTTCATTAAGGATTTGAAAGACCCGTTCTTCAGACAGGTTTACGGTGAACGGTCGATGTACTTGAGTCGATAGCTCATTGGGGCGTGCCCCTCGCAGAGCCTCGGGTCGCGCTCTTCCGTTCAAGTCCTCAGCCGGATTACCGGCTTCCGGGCTTTCCCGTTCGATCGCTCACGCGAAATACAAGCGTGCGGTCGCGCTCACTCTCCTGTCCATTCCGGTGAATACTGAAACGACCGAGTGGGAGCATCTGGTTCTCTCCGAAAAGATTAGATTGCATGCTCATCAGTCAGCCCTAAAGGCGATACTCATGATACCAAACGCTCGTCTCCTATCTACAATCGTGCTCACCTCAGTCCTTCACCACGGGATCGCCCAAACGCCCGAGTTGCTGGAACATTGGTGGCAGTGTGCATACCCGACCTCTCCAGGCAAGATACTAGCAGCAGTCGTGGATACGACTATCAATACTCTTTATGCAGGTGGGACCATGGCCGTCAATGGTACAAGTGAACGGCTCACACCTCCTGTGCCGACAACCTTCGGTGTTGTGGTAGAGGCCGATGGTTTGGGCTGGCCGTTGTTGGAGCATGACTCTCCCGACGGATATGTCAACGCCGTTCTTTCGGACGGTTCTGGCGGCTGGTTCATAGGTGGCAATTTCACAAGCGTAGGCGGTGTCCCACGACAAAAGCTGGCGCGGCTAAATGGCGACGGCACGCTCAATACTGGATGGGGACCGACTGCTGGTGTGCAGGGTTACATTCAGGACATGGTCATCCACAACGGTGCCTTGTATGTGGCTGGTTCGTTCACGGCGGCTGGTGGGGCGCCTGTGGCGAACAATCTTGCCGCATTCGACCTGATTAGCGGGGAACTCTTGCCTTGGGGGCTTGGTTCCAACTACGGCACCAACGGTATCGTGTGGGCCTTGACGGTTGCTAACAACATGATTATAGCAGGGGGGGATTTCCTTACTGCCGGAGGTTCGAGTCACCAAAGAATTGCAGCCATTGACCCCACGACGGCTCAGGTGCTGCCTTGGACGACGAGCTTCGGAGGCGCGGTAAGAGCGCTGGCCAGTGCGGATGGGAAGGTGTACGTAGGTGGGTCGTTCACTACCGTGAATGGGTCAACAGGTCGGGGGCGCGTAGCAGCATTGAGCGCCAATGATGGGAGTCTTACCGCATGGAATCCATCTGCCAATAACAATGTCTACAGCATCGCGGTCAGTGGAGATACGGTTTATGTTGGCGGAGCATTCACGACTATTTCAGGAGTCCCCCGAGCGCGATTCGCAGCACTGGACAGGTTGACGGATACGAACAATGCCCTGGGGGCCGGTTATGCCAATTTCACCGATTTCGCCTGTGCCGTTCAGCATATCGAAGTAAGCGGAGGGTTCGTCTATGTAGGAGGGAGTTGCTCTCAACTGGTCTCCCTAACCGGGGTCGGTGTGTATCGCCATGGTTCAGTGCTTCTGGACCGCACTACTGGCGAAATTTTGCCTTGGAACCCATCATTCAGTGCGTCCGCCATGGCCGTCAATGGTTCCACTGTGTACCTGGCTGATGGAGGTGCAACCGGAGTGCGGCACTACAGGAGCAAGGTCTTTGCGATGGATTTGGCCACAGGCAGACCGACCGATTGGCGCTCGCATTCGGGACTGCAAGGAACCCTGCCTAACACGCATTCCATTGACGGCACCGTGAGGGCGATGGCGCTGAAGGGTGATACGATCTTCATTGCCGGAGAATTCACAGAAGTGGATGGCATGCCTCGGAACCACGTTGCTGCGTTACACAAGCTTACCGGAGCTCTGTTGGAGTGGCA
>DAOOQY010000955.1:0-2003 GCA_035389025.1 Verrucomicrobiota bacterium | reverse complement strand
TCCAGCGGCTCAAGCCGCCTCCCAGCCTACCCCCGAAAAATCGCAGATGCGCACTGCGCTACGCAGCAGCAAAGATTGTGCTTGCGAGCCGCGCTGAACATCTGCACTGTTGCGCAGATGTTTGCCGCCAACTCGAAATCCCCTGGCCGTCGCCCGATTCCATCCACCTCTATGCATGCGCAAAACACATCGTGCGCCTTGAGCGCACTCGGCCGATGCTGGTCTGCCGCTGTTTTCCTGATCTCCGGCGCCGCGTGCCTGGTGGCTTGGAACAGCACGGTTGGGGCGGCCGACATCGCCGTTCCCAACGGCTCCTTCGAGACGCCCGGAACCAGTTTCGTGGATACACGAGTGAACTCGTGGCAGAAGACCCCCCAGCCGGCTTGGTATGACCCGGCAGCCTTCGGGTACACGTGGGACCAAACCTCCGGGGTGTTCGCGAACACGGCGCCCGGCGCAGTCGACCACATTGACAACTGCGATGGCAACCAGGCGCTTTTTCTGTTTGCCTTCCCCCAGGCGGGCCTCTTCCAGGACTACGCCTCCACGGACTGGTCCAGTTCAACGCCGAGCCACGCGTTCGACGCCGTCTTCGAGGTCGGCATGTCCTACCGCCTGACGGTGGGGATCATCGGCGGCCCTGGCCTGGCGGAGGGCGCTGATCTGGTGCTCGGCCTCTATTACCGCGACAGCCTCAATAACCTCGTGAACGTTGGAGCGACGGACGTCCGCTATTCCGCGGCGAGTTTCCCGAACTCCACCCATTTCAACGACTACGAAGTCGTCGTGCCCGCAGTGCAAGCTGGCGATGCGTGGGCTGGTCAGCACATCGGCATTCAGATCACCGCGGGAAGCATGGGCAACTCGTATTGGGACGTCGATAATGTACGGCTTTCCCAGGTGCCGGAGCCGAGTTCTTGCGTGCTCTTGCTCGGCGGGTTGGGTGGACTGTGGCTGGCGCGCCGGCGATTTCACAGGCCCGCGTAGTCGCCTGAGCGGAAAGGCGTCGTGAACCGGTTCATCGCTGCCGCGGCCGCCTACCTCTGGCTTGGTCTCGCTGTCGGGACGCGTGCGCTTTGTGCCGACACCATCCCCATCCCCAACGGTTCATTCGAATCGCCGGTCACGGCGTTCGTCAACATCAACATCGACGCCTGGCAGAAAGCCCCCAAGCCGGATTGGTACGCTGAAGACGACGTCTTCCTCTGGACGCAGTTGACCGGCTTGTTCCTGAACACGCCTCCGGCCAGCGCGGACCACATCGACAATTGCGACGGCCAGCAGGCGATCTGGCTCTTTGCTGTCCCGGAGGTCGCGCTGTTCCAGGACTACGATTCCACCGACTGGCTGCACACGACACCCCTACACGCATTCGACGCTCGATTCGAACTGGGCAAGTCCTACACGCTGACCGTCGGGCTAATCGGCGGCGGCGGCAACATGGTGGAAGGGGCCAGCGTCGAACTCAGCCTGTACTATCGCGACGGCGCGAGCAACCAGGTCGTGGTGGCGGCAACGAACGTCACCCACAGCACCACACTCTTCCCGACCACAACTCGCTTGCTCGATTTCCAGGCCCAACTGCCCACGGTCCAGGCCGGTGACCCATGGGCCGGCCAGCACATCGGTGTGCGGTTGCGCTCCTCGATCGTCGATACCAATCTGGTGGGCGGCTACTGGGACGTCGACGACGTGCGGTTAACCTCGACCCTGGTCCCCGTGCTACAAGCGGCCGCATGGACCAACGGCCATTTTCAATTCCAGTTGCGGAGCGAACCGGGGCTGAAACTCGAGTTGTTGGCCACAAGCGATCTTGCGCTCGCCCTCACGAACTGGACCAGCCTCGGAACCCTGACGAACTTCTCTGGTGAAACCGTGTTCACCAACTCAGCGGCTGGCGCCAACGTCCGCTACTACCGGGCGCGGCAGTTGCCGTAAGCCGGGCACTATCATGGCCGCATCGCCCACGTCCGCACGAGGCTTCACGCTCATTGAGTTGCTCG
>DAOOQY010000954.1:0-2004 GCA_035389025.1 Verrucomicrobiota bacterium | reverse complement strand
CATCGACAGGGCAAAGCAGAGAAACCCATCGGCCAACCGGCTTCGAACGGCCCGCCGCACCGTCGATTCCCTCTCGCGTTGCGGCTGCCTTTGCGGGCAGAGAGAGGGGCGGGCGGGCGACAAGCACGGCGGGCTCGCCGCGGCTCTCATCCCGAGCAGGCCCCGCGCGGCGCGGTTCATCAACCGATCACGGCAGCAGGAGAACACGGTAAAAGCGGGAAGCGGCCTGGCCGTGAGGATCGGCGAAGATCAACTCCGTCCCGGATGCCACCCGGGCTGGCCCGGAGGGCGCCCACTCTCGACCCGGCAATGCATCCGTCCATTCCAAGAGGTACGTCCGCCCGGTCTCCGTGCGCGCCACCAACTCGATGGCGGCATCGGCGGAAAGCCGGATCATGACGATTTGCGGAGCGGGATTCTGAGGCCCAGAGCTGTTCGAGGCCCGCGGCGTCGGTATCGACAGGAACAGAACGAGCACTCCGCCATCAGGCGAACGGCCCTGGCTGATGTTCTCGTTCTGCGGACCGAACACGACGGAGTCGGCGACGCTGCCATCGGGACGGGTGAGAACGATGGCTTCGCCTTCCTGGCTGAGCTTGAAGTTGACGTGCAAATCCGGGCATTCGGGATTGTTCTGTTCGGTCTCTTCGTCGGCCCAAACCAGCAGATGGCCGCGAGGTGGAACGGCGTAACCCGATGGGATGCGGAACTTGAACGGGTCGGTTGGGTTGTCGCTCAGATGCCAGCCATCGAGAGGGATTGCCCTTTCGCCCGGGTTGAAGAGCTCGAACCAGTCTTGAAACCGGTTGTCCGCCGGATCGGCAATGCCGCTCGAGGCGGTGTTCGACGCCATCCACTCGTTGATGAGAACGATGGCGGACCCGAGGGCGTCGGCATTCGCTGTGGCGGGTGTGGGTGCGGGGAGGATGGCTCGCGGATCAGGTTCGCCATCCCGAAGACTTCCGTAGGAATCATCCGCATCGAGCCCCCGGTAGCTCAAGTAGTCCAGAATCTCGAATCCGGCGTCGCCTTGCCGGCTCAAGACGATCGTCCCCTGCCCGCCTTCGAGGCGAAAGCCGGTATGCGGATGATCGGGGGCGGACTCGATCGGCTCGCCATCGGCCCACACAAGCAGGTGCTGGCCGGGGCCAAGGCGCGTGCCACTCGGAAACGCCCAGCCCGTTGGATTGGCCGCGTCATTCCCCAGGAACAGACCGCCAAGCTCCACCGGATCGAGACCCGCATTGAACAGTTCGATCCATGGCTCGCGCTCGGCCCGGTTGTCCATGGGGCCGCTGAGGTTGATGGGCTGGACTTCATTGAGCCAGATCGGCGGGAACGGTGTCAGAGCGCGGGCGACCGAGTTCGCGTCACCGGGGGTGTAAGGGCCGGTCACCGTTGGCGCCGGATTCACGGTCACCGTGATCCCATGCAACGACAACCTGAGGGTGAGTGGGCCGCCATTTGTGCTCTGACGATACCAGAAGCTGAGCGTGTAGGGCTGGTCCTGGACGAGTGCCGGCGAGAGTTCCTGGTAGATCGAACTGGCGCGCGTGGTGCCGCCGCTGCTGGCCACCATGTGGAGGCTCGATGCGCCGGAGTGCTTGATCGCAGCGCTCAGCGCGGAGGCGGCGTGGTTCGGGGACACGGTCCATGAACCGCTCAAAGGCGATTCGAAGTCGCCGTTTTGGACCGAGTTGATCCCGACATCGGGCACCGTCCCCGGCACAATGCGGACATCGTCGATGTAGAGGTCGCCGGCGGACTGCAAGTACATGTAGAAACTCGAACTGGACGCCGTGCCCTGAGCCACCACCCGCATCCAGCGCAAGTCCCCGGCGCCGGTCGCATCCGCCGCGGCCCAATTGGCCAGGCGGCGGTTGTCTTGGCTGGGATCGACGAGTTGCAGCGAGGGGCCGAATCCGTTCGCCGACGCCGGCCAAGGCGGGGCGCTTTCATAACGCACCGTGTTGACGATGATCTCCTCGCCCTCGATCGGACCCG
>DAOOQY010000953.1:0-2043 GCA_035389025.1 Verrucomicrobiota bacterium | reverse complement strand
CTCGATCCGCGTTTCGCCGCGGCCCCGCACGACTTCCCCGATGAATGTCGCGCGGTGTCCGTGCCGGCCGCAGCGGCGCAGGACCGCGTCAGCCTGGTCCGGGGCGACCACGGCCACCATGCCGATGCCCATGTTGAAAACCTGGTACAGCTCGGCCTCGGGGATACTCACCTTGTCCGCCAGCACCCGGAAGACCGGCAGCACGTCCCATGTCCCCTTGCGAATGACGACGTCACACGTCTTCGGCAGAATGCGCGGGATATTGTCGACAAAGCCGCCGCCCGTGATGTGCGCAAAGGCCTTGATCGCGCCCCCTGACCGGGCGTCGCGCCGGCTGCGGCCGCGAGCGCCCCCAGCCGTCGCGGGCATCCTCGGCTTGCGATTGAATTCCTGAAGCAACGCGCGGACCAGCGGACCGTAGCTCACGTGGACCTTCAGCAGTTCGTCACCAACCGTCCCCTCGAAATCCGCGATCCGGCTGGTGGGCTTCAGCTTGAGTTGCTCGAAGAGAATCTTTCGGGCGAGGGAATAACCGTTGGTGTGCAGCCCGCTCGAAGCCAGGCCGATCACCGCGTCGCCCACACGCACGGTCTTGTCGCCGTCGAGCATCGCGGATCGGTCAACCACACCGACGATGGTCCCGCTCACATCGTACTCACCCGACTGATAAAAACCGGGCATCTGAGCCGTCTCGCCGCCGATGAGAGCGCATCGGTTCGCGGCGCAGGCGCACGCGAAGCCCTTGACAATCTCGGTGAAGACGTCGGGTTCGAGTTTCCCGGTCCCGATGTAATCGAGGAAGAAAAGCGGCTCGGCCCCCAGCACTGCGATGTCGTTGACGCAGTGGTTGACGAGGTCCTGGCCAATGGTGTCGTGACGGTTCAGGGCGAAGGCAATCTTGAGTTTGGTGCCGACGCCGTCGACGCTCGCAACCAGGACCGGGTTGCGGTAGCGACGGGTGTCGAGTGCGAAGAGACCGCCGAACCCGCCGACTTTGCCCAATTGGCCCGGACGCCGCGTGGCGGCGAGCAGTTTCGGAAGGTTGGATTTGACTCGGTTGCCGAGGTCAATGTCGACCCCGGCGGCGGCATAAGCTTTTTGTTTCATGTCAGGAATCGGGCATCCGTGCCGATGCGGGGGAGAAGATGCTCCCTTGGAAGACCGCAGGCGATAGGAATCTCATGCAACCACCCTGCGCTTCCAACGCCGATGATGACATGCCATGATCCGTCCGGCTCGCGCCGTTGGACGCGGTGATATGATGGCGGATTTGACAACGACCTTTGAATCGCTTGGCATTGCGCTGGGACTCGGTCTGCTGGTCGGCATGCAGCGCGAACGGGCGGCTTCGCGATTGGCCGGGTTTCGGACCTTCCCGTTGGTAACGCTTCTGGGCGTGCTCTGCGCGGAGTTGGGACGGACGCGCGGAGGCTGGCTGATCGCAGCCGGCTTTCTGGCTCTGGCTGGACTGATCGTGGCATCGAACCACATGCGACTCAGCACACCCGAGGCGGACCCGGGGCTCACCACCGAGGCGGCTCTGTTGGTCATGTTCGGCGTGGGCGCCTATCTGGTCGGCGGACATCGGTCGGTCGCCGTGGCCGTCGGAGGCGTGGTGGCGATTCTCCTCCATCTTAAACAGGAATTGCACGCCCTCGCGCGGCGCATCGACGAGCGCTTGCGCCAGCAGCTCTCGGACCCCGATCGCCTGCGCACGCTGTACTTCCTGGGCTTCGAGCACGACGAGCACCTGGCCGAGCGCCTCGCCGCCCTCAAGAAGAGCGGCGTGCCGCCGGCCCGCGCCCTCGGCCTCAGCATCGAGGGGCGCCTCGACCGCGACCAGCTCGCCGCCACGCTCACGCGCGGCGTCGATGGTGCCCACACCGTCGTCCCCGGCGGCCGCCAGCTCAAGGGCGCGGTGCCCGAGGCCCCCGAGGTCCTGGCCGCGCGCCTCGCCGCTGCGCTCGTCCCCTGGTTCGACAGCTATCCGCTGCCCTACGCCCGAGTCCGCGGATGACCAGCACCGCGCGCGCGCCCGCAGCC
>DAOOQY010000952.1:0-2045 GCA_035389025.1 Verrucomicrobiota bacterium | reverse complement strand
CGAGCGGCACATCGCGGGCCATGCCGCTGACGACGTACACGCAGACGCCCACGGGCGGCGTGATGACGCCCATCATGGTGACGACAACAATCATCACGCCGAACCAGATGAGATCGTAGCCGAGGGCCTGGACGACCGGGTAGAGAATGGGGATGGTGAGAATATCGAGCGCCAGGGCATCGAGGAAGCATCCGCCAATCAAGTAGAAAAGGATGATGAGGCCGATGATGCACCAGCCGGGCAGGGGGAGCCCCGCCAGCCACGACGCCAGGTTGGATGGCACCTGGGTCACGGCCAGGAACTTGCCGAAGATGATCGCGCCGGCCACGATGACCATCACCATGCACGAGGTGCGGATGGTTTCGTTGAGGCATTGCAGCAGTTTGTGCCAGGTCAGCCTGCGCTTGAGAAGCGCGATGGCGAACGTGCCCGCCGCGCCGATGGCCGCGGCCTCCGTGGCGGTGAAGTAGCCGCGGAACATCCCGCCCATGACGAGCACGAAAAGCACCAGCGTCTCCCACACGCCTCGAAGAGCCACGATCTTCTCGCGCCACGAGAATTGGGGGCCGGGCGGTCCCAGATTCGGGTCGTGGCGGCACTGGATGTAGATCACCCCGCAGAAGAGCAGACTGATCAGCAGACCGGGGGCGACGCCGGCGATGAAGAGCTTGCCGATGGACTGCTCGGTCAGGATCGCATAGACGATGAACACGATGCTGGGGGGGATGAGCATGCCGATGCCGCCGCCGGCCGCGATACAGCCTGTCGCCAACTGGAGATCGTACTTGTAACGGCGCATTTCGGGGAGTGCGACGGACGCGATGGTGGCGGAGGTGGCGGGCCCCGACCCGCAGATGGCGCCGAAGGCCGTCGAGGCGCCGATGGTCGACATGGCCAGGCCGCCGGGCAGGCGTCCCATCCAGTGATAGGCGGCATCGAACAGACCGCGGCTGATGCCGGTATGGAACGCGACCTGACCCATCAGGATGAAGAGGGGGATGGTGGTGAGGCTGTAGTCCGAGAAGGTGGTGTAGAGGTCGATCGTCGCCATGCTGAAGGCCGCCTGCGGCGACACCATGACCGCAAATCCGATCAGCCCCACAAAGGCCATGACGAACCCGACGGGCATCGAGCCCGCCAGGAAGAGCAGGAGCAGCACGAAACCGATCAGGGCGCCCTCGGATGGTGTCATGGCTTGATCATCGGTTTGCCCGGGTGGGTCAGGTGATAGAGTTTGATGAGCACCACCAGGACGCAGGACATGGCCAGAACGTACGGCAGCCAGAAGACCGGAAGTTCGAGTGTCATGCTCACCTCCCCCTTCGCGCGCAGCGAATTGCCGTAGTCCAGACAGCCCCAAGCCAGCAGCCCAAACAGGGCCATCGCGGACGACCGCATCAGCGTGTCCACAACGATGCGTCCGCGCCGGCCCAACTTGTGGAAGAGGAACTCGATGGCCACATGGCCCTTGGTGGCCGTCGTGTAGGGCAGGGCGGCCGCCACGGTGATCGTGGCGGCGATCTTGACAATGTCGTACGCGCCGGTCAGGGAGAGTCCGAGTTTGCGCAAGATGACATCGGCGCTCGTGACCAGCATCATGACCATGAGGCCGGCGCCCGCCAGCCAGGCCAGCGCGAGAACCAAGCCGCGCAACGCCCGGTGGCAGAGGTCGATCGGGGCGGACGGACCGCCTGAGGGGGCGGGGGACGGACTCATTTGGCCGTGGCGGCTTTGGCGAGTTCGGCCTGGATGTCCGCGAGAAACTCCTCGCCGGGCAGGTTCCTGGCTTTGGCCTGGTCGACTTGCCCGCGATGGGGTCGATCCCCGATGGATACATTTATGTGCCAGCGGGGCGGTTCTTGTTCGTCTCGCGCGATGTCGAGGCGCTGCGATTGTTCCTCCGCTCCGAGCCGATGCACACGGTCGCAACCGGCGCCTATCTGATTGCCCGCGAGGAGGTCACGTACGCGGAGTACATCGAATTCCTCGACGCGATTCCGGCGCCGGAGCGGGCGGCCCGGATCGCTGCGGGGGCGTCCAGCCCC
>DAOOQY010000951.1:0-2056 GCA_035389025.1 Verrucomicrobiota bacterium | reverse complement strand
GGTGCATGCGGGCGCTGCGCGGCACGTCACGCCTGAGGAGGTAGCGGGGCCTGCAACACCTCGAGTCCCTTCGACCTGAGTTCCTGCACCAGGTCCGCCGGCGCATTGGCGTCCGCCACAACGGCGCGCACCCGCTCGAACCCGCAGAGGTGGACCATGGACTTGCGCCCGAACTTGGTGTGGTCCATGCAGAACACCACTGTTTGCGCGGCTTTCATCATGGCGCGCTGGATTTCGATCAGGAGCACGTGGGAATTCGAGATGCCGTCGGGTGTGATCCCGCCTGCCCCCATAATGGCCACATCCGCATGCAGCCGTGTGAGAGACTCGAGGGCCAGGGGGCCGACGACGACACCCAGGCGCGGATAGACCACCCCGCCTGTCACCACGATCTCGACCATGTTGTTCGATGCGTAGAGATTCGCGACCGGGAGCGAGTTGGTGATGATAAGCGGGCGTTTCGATTCAAGATAGCGGGCCGCGTGGTAGGCCGTCGTCCCGGCGTCGATGATGACGCTCTGACCCGGCAGAATCAACTCCGCGCACAGCCGTCCGATGGCCTCCTTCTCCGCCAGTTGATGCGTGTCCCGCGCACTGAACGCGAACTCGTCAGTACGCGGATTCAGCACACGCGCCCCGCCGTGGGTGCGTCGAATGCCACCCCCGCCTTCGAGCACCGCCAGGTCGCGGCGGACGGTGGACAGGGAGGCTTCGACCTCGCGCGCGAGTTCTTCGAGAGAGGCGAATTCGACGCGCTGAAGGTATTCTTCAATGCGGTGTTGGCGTTCTTCGGGCTGCATGCGCCCTTGCTTGTGAGAGATTTTGAAACATTTTGCAAGATTCCGGTTGACATCCGGGCGCGGACAAGAAGGATTTCGATCAGTTGATGACACCAACAGTGCCAGTTACGCATCGTGCGGTTGTCGAGCATCTGGTGCGTCAGATGGTCTACCAGAAGCTGGGCAAACCGCTGCCGAGGGTCGCGTCGGCTCCCAACCCGCTTGTTGTGAACGTGAGCGCCCGGCATTGCCATTTGACGCCTGAGGCGGTCGAGGCGTTGTTTGGCAAGGGGGCACAACTGCATGCGCACAAGGAGCTCTACCAGCCCGGGGCCTTCGCGGCGAAGGAGACGGTGACGTTGATTGGTCCCCGGAGTCGTGTGATATCGAACCTGCGGATTCTTGGGCCGTGCCGCAATCTGAATCAGGTCGAGTTGGCCTATACGGATGCGATCGCGCTGGGTTTTGACATCCCGCTCCGGATTTCGGGGGACATCAAAGGGACGCCGGGCTGCATGCTGATGGGGCCGGCGGGTTTTTTCGAGATGGATCAAGGTGTCATTCGCGCGTTGCGCCACGTGCACATGCATCCGGACGACGCCGCGTTTTACGGGGTCAAAGGCGGGGACGAGATGCGGCTGAAGATCGGCGGTCCGTGCGGGATAATGCTCGACAGGCTTTTGTGCCGGGTGGATTCGAGTTTCAAGCTCGAGGCGCACATTGACACGGACGAGGGGAATGCGAGCAACCTGTTGCCGGGGACGCCGTGTGAGTTGATCAAGTGATGAAGTGAACAGCGGGATCGCGGGCGCGTGGCGCCCCGGGCGAGTTTCTGTACCAGAACCACTAACGACAGACTGATTATGAGCGAAGCACTCGGAATGATCGAAACCAAAGGCTACGTTGGCGCCGTCGAGGCCAGCGACGCGATGGTCAAGGCCGCAAACGTGACCCTCGTCAAGACCATCCCGATCGGGGGTGGGATGATCACCGTGCTGGCGCGTGGGGACGTAGGGAGCGTCAAGGCGGCGGTGGATGCGGGCTCGAAGGCGGCGGGCAAAGTGGGCGAACTGATCAGTTCCCACATTATTGCGCGTCCGCACGAGGACCTGCTCCGGGCCTTCGTGGGTGAGGCGCCCAAATCCGCAGGCAAATAGGGTCCTCAAGACTGCTGGAAACCAACCATCAAGGAATCTCTGTTATGGTACAACAAGCGATTGGAATGATCGAGTGCAAGGGCCTCTGCGCCTTGCTCGAGGCGAGTGACGCCGCCCTCA
>DAOOQY010000950.1:0-2056 GCA_035389025.1 Verrucomicrobiota bacterium | reverse complement strand
CGCCGGCCTGGGTGCGCTGAACGAAAACGTCGCGCAAGACCTCGCCCGCCTGGGCGTCCTGATGGACGCTGCGCAACGAGACGTGCAGGCGGCCCTTGTAGCGCCCGGACACCAAACACCACTGGGCGCGTTCGTACGTGAGCAGGAACTCCGCCACCTGGGAGACGCGATCGGGGGCGTCGACCGGACCGAGATGCGACACCACCAGGCGGCGGTACTGGACGGCTTCGCGGATGCCGCGGCCCAGGACGCTGAAGAACTTGCGGGGGCGCAGCGGGTTCTGAATGCGCGCCAGGGCCCGCATGTCCGCATGACGCAGCACCTCGAGATACGTCTGGGTGACATCCCCGCGGCGCGCCCGGTACAGGTCGAGCGTGTCCGTGAGTATCCCGTACGCCAGCGCGGTCGCGACACGCGCCGGGATATCGGCGCTGGTTTGGAGCAGGGCCTGGGCGACCAGGACGCACGTGGCGCCGCAACCCGGGTCGACGATGGCCAGGCCGGCCGCGGGCGGCGCGTCGCCCGGATGCTGATCGAGCACGAGGGTGGCCTTGCGGTTGCCCGGGAATGGGTTGTTGCGAAAGGCCGGCTGGGTATCCACCAGCGCGACGTTCGCGTAGCGCTTGAGCAACACCGGGTGGAACCGGTGCATCCGGATGCGCAGGGTCCGGACCATCGCCTGGTTCTCGACGCGCCCGACGATCCCGCCATAGGCGATGCGGGCTTCGACGCCAAAGGCCGATTGCACCAGGTGCTGAAGCCCATACATCGAGCCGATCGCGTCCGGGTCTGGGAAGTCATGGCTCATGATCAGGAGCGGCGACAGGGCCGAGCGATGCTCGCCAAGGAACGCGAGCAAGGTGCGGGCGTGATCCGCGGAGTTGGGAGGGGAACCGCTTTCGGGTGTTGTCATGGCGAGACAGTCAAAGTGGTTCCACGGAGCATCCAGGGCGACGCTCCACGCATCGCCCAAACCCGGAGTCGCGCCGGTGGCGGTCGTGAGCGAGCCCCGTTGGCCGTGATCGAGGCCTGGCGGGCGGGTTGGCCGGACTGTGTGCGGGCCGCCGCGGGTTGTATCATAGCGTTTTTCGAGATTCCACAATCAGGGCGCAGTTCTGCGCGCAGATACTCGGACGAGCGATCCGCGGGATGCAACAGGTTTTTGCAGGGCGGGCGCGGCCCGCTCAATTGACGTGCGATCCAGCGCGCGCTAGCGTGCCCACATGAATGAGGTACCGGACAGCAAACCGAGCGGCCTCGATCGGTGTGCGGGGGGCCAGTCCCCGGCCCCGGCTCAGGCCGAGTCGCTTGCGCTCGAGATTCGGGCGCTCAAGCGGCGCCTGAACGCCGTCATTCTCGCGCACAATTACCAGGTTCCCGAAATTCAGGATGTCGCCGATTACGTCGGCGATTCGCTCGGCCTCTCGCAACAGGCGGCGGCGACCCCGGCCGACGTCATCGTCTTCTGCGGCGTGCATTTCATGGCCGAGACGGCCAAGATTCTGAATCCCGACAAGATGGTCGTGCTGCCGGACAAGGACGCCGGATGCTCGCTCGAGGAAAGCTGTCCGCCCGGCCAGTTGGCCGCATTGCAGCGGACCAACCCCAACTTCTACACCGTCACCTACATCAACTGCAGCGCGGCGGTGAAGGCGTTGAGCGACGTGATTTGCACCAGCGGCAACGCCGTCAAGATCGTGGAGGCGTCTCCGAAGGAGAAGGACCTTCTGTTTGTGCCGGACGAGAATCTGGGCGCCTGGGTCATGGAGCAAACCAAGCGGCCCATGACGCTGTGGAAGGGCAATTGCTACGCGCACGTCGAGTTCCGGCGCGACAGCCTGTTGCGGATGCGTCAGCGGTATCCGGACGCCAAGGTTGTAGTGCATCCGGAGAGCCTGCGCGAGGTGCGCGATCTTGGGGACGCAGTCTGTTCGACGGAGAAGATGATCAGCTACTGCAAGACCAGCCCGGCCAGGCAGTTCATCATCGTCACCGAATCGGGCATCGTCCATCGCCTGCGGAAGGAATGTCCCGGCAAGGAGTTCCTCTGCGCCCC
>DAOOQY010000949.1:0-2062 GCA_035389025.1 Verrucomicrobiota bacterium | reverse complement strand
GGCTTTGAGCCGGCTCCCATGATGCAAGCCTCCGGCTCTGCCGGAGGTACTTGACTCGATTCTTCGGTATGGATTGAGTCGGCCCGGCGCGGGGGCGACATCGCCACGAAAGTCGGGCTCGAGGGCTTGCTTGAGGAGTACGAAGCCGCCTGCTGCGGTGTCGTGCTCCTTGAAGTCCTGGGGGGATGCCGGAAGCAGGATCGGGAGCAACTGGCGCGGATGTTCCAGTTTATTCCCTACGCTCGATTCGAGGATGGCCTCTGGGAGCGCGCTCGGGACATGAGCTGGAGACTTCGGGATTCCGGGCAGACGATCCCCTGGAATGACATTCTCGTGGCTGCCGTGAGCGTGAGCCGTGGATGGCGCATTTACGCGCGTGATCGGCATTTCGATGCGATGCGTGATGTGTTGGGTCTGCGGCTGTACGAACCGGACTACGGCGGCAAATACCGGTCTGAAGGGGGTTAGCGGTTGTTTCACACGTTACGCGAAGGACCGTGCCCGGGCTGGTTACAGTGTCTGGATTTTGTCGCCCCACTCGGGGGGGTGGAGATTCCATGTTTCCATCAATTCGGCGGGCAACTCCTCGAGAAAGCGCGAAGGCTGTTGGGGGGTGTCGTCGCCGCCGGCGCCAAAGCTGCGTATGGCGGGGTAACAGAGGTACAGTTCATTGCGCGCGCGCGTGATGGCGACATAGAACAGGCGTCGCTCTTCCTCCTCGCCTTCGACGCTCTTGGCGGCCCGGGCGGAGGGGAACAAGCCATCGCAGAGCATGATGAGGAACACGACGTCGAATTCGAGGCCCTTGGCCTGGTGGACCGTCGTGAGACGGATGCGTTCGTCATCCTGCGGAGGGCGGGTTTCGCCTTCGGCCTCGACGTTGCTGAGCAGGGCGAGTTGGGCGAGGAACTCGTGCAGGCTGGCGAACTCTCGGGCATAAGACGCGAGTTGGTCGAGGTCGTCGATCCGGGCGCGGGCATTGGCGTAAGTTGCCTCGAGATGAGTCTTGTAGAAGCCGTCGAGCGCGAGAGCGATCAGGTCCGAGACCTTGCCTCGCGCGCGCTCCTGTTCGAGTTGCCCGAGTGTCGCGGAGAGTTGCGTCCACGGGGAGGCTGCTTTCTTGGGCACCGATGATGCCAGGGCCTGGAACGAGCGCGCAAGCAGGGCAGGGGAGGGCAGCGGCGGGTTGTCCGGGACCGGCGACGATGCGGACGGCGGCGGGGGCAATTGGCGGGCGAACTGTGCCCAGAGACGCGCGGATGCGACGGCGCCAATGCCGGGGAGCAGGCGCACCAGGCGCTTGAAGGCGATTTCGTCGCGGTGATTCGAGACCAGTTTGAGGAAGGCGGTCAGGTCCTTGACATGGGCCTGTTCGAAGAAGCGGATACCGCTGGTGATGCTGAAGGGGATGTGGCGCCGGGTCAGTTCCAACTGGAGTTCGAGCGCATGGAAATGGGAGCGGTAGAGCACGGCCATGGCGTTCAGCGACGTCCCTTCCTCATGCAACTCAGTGGCGCGCGCGGCCACGAACGCCGCCTGGACCCGCCCGTCTCCGCAGACAACCAGCGCCGGCTTGGCCCCGGGCGGGCGCACGGCAGCGAGTTCCTTGGGGAACTGGTGGATATTCGGAGCTATGGCGGCGTTGGCGAGGCGGAGGATATCGGGCGTGCTCCGGTAATTGGTCTCGATCCGGTAGACGGTGGTGTTGGGGTGCCGGTCGGGGAAGCGCAGGATGTTCTGGAAGTTGGCGCCGCGCCACGAGTAGATGCTCTGGGAATCGTCGCCGACGGCCATGATATTGTCGTGTCGGGCGGCCAGCAGATCGACCAGGTCGCTTTGAATCCGGTTGGTGTCCTGGTACTCATCGACGAGGAGGAACTGGAAGCGGCGCTGCAGGCGTTCGAGCACGTCCGGGTGGTTGCGCAGCAGAGCCAGCCAGAGCGCCAGAAGATCGTCGAAATCGACGACGCCCGCCCGGCGTTTCCGTTCCGCGTAGCGCGTCTGGAGGTCGGCGATGGCCTCCGCCAGTGTTTGGAACGATGAGAAATGCCGTTCGAGGGTT
>DAOOQY010000948.1:0-2070 GCA_035389025.1 Verrucomicrobiota bacterium | reverse complement strand
CCTCCACCCACAATCATCAAACGCTATCGCCACCGAAAAATCGCAGATGCGCACAAGCGGTTCTCCATGAACCTCGCAGCCGTTCCGCGGCACGGGACCGCTTCAAGGGGAGCAAGTCTCGATCAAGGCGCGGAACCAACCACCCCGCCCGACACCTGCCGGGCCCGGTAGTAACTGACGGCATAGTCCATGGCCGAATCGTCAATGAAGCGCCAAAGGCCGCTCGGGGCGGAGTTGGTCTGCAGCGGCAGCCACTCCGCAAAGAACTCGTCCGTTACGTCGATGGCATAGCTCCGGCCGGGTTGCCCGCGAAGGAGCAACTCGAATTGGCCCGTGGGATGGAGCCCGACGATTTCGAGAACCGGCGGGGTGTTCGATGTCGGCTCGGCGGTGATCCGGTATTCGTCAAAGAGGAGGTAGTTGGTGCCGGGTTTGCCCTTCTCGCCCAGGACCCACACCGCGTCCGCGTCGCTGAAGTCGAGGCGCGCCCCGGTTGTGGTGATGGGCTGTGAGTCGACAATCGACGCGCCGTTCAGGATGGCCTGCCACCGGTTGTTGGCGAAGTCCATCCAGACCTCGAGCAGGTAGATGACATCGTTGTCGAAGAGGTATCCCGACGAGTAAAACCCGGAATCGTCATCGAGCGCGTAGAAGATTTCGAGACGTGAGTTGTCGAAATTCAACGTGAACAGCCGGTGGCCTTCCGTGTTGTAGAGGCTCCATTGGAAATCGTCATACCGGTGATTGTCCGAGTCCACCACCTGCATCAGAACCGAGAACTGGAGCACCGAGTAACCCCGCGGCGGAGCGGTCACTCCGAGCGGACGCCACACCGTGAGGACGTCGTCCTTGGGAGCCGGAGCGGAGAAACCGATGAAGGCCTGTTGGCCGTAGTCGGGAAAGAAATCCTCCACCAAGCCGCAGCCGCCAGAACCCTCGGCCAACCAGCCCATGTCCTGCTCCCACAGCGGCAAGCCAGCCTCAGCCCGCGCGTAGCCCTCCGAGACCTCGAAGCCGGTCTCGTAAAGGACGCGTCGCTCAGCGGCCAGCCCGGACGCAACACCCAACGCCAGGATCAAGACAAACGCAGCCAGGCCTGGGAGGCCTCGACCGGCGATCGAAGACCCGGCTTCTTCGACTCCGCGCACCCCAGCCCGCCAACACGTGCCGGCAGGCTGGCTTGCGCCGCCAGGTCTTGCTGTCTCAAGTGCAGTGTGAAACATGCGCACAATGGGATTCATGACAGTTCAAAACAGCGTCCGAGTCAGGTGCCAAGCGGCGGAGAACATGGCAGCGCACTGCCCAGCGAAACACTCCGGTTTCATCCTGTGCCGATTGGTGGCTGACCAGCGTTCGCACGAATGTCAATCTCGCCCCGAGCGTCCCCGACCCCCACTGCCGCTGGGACTCGAACCGCTTCGAGGTGCGGACTGCGTCGGTGCATTGACAGACGACCGCGATGGCGCACTCGACGACGGCGTCACAGACCGGCTGGGAGCGGACCGCGACGGTGCGCTGTAGGAAGGCGCCGCCGAGCGAGCGGGCGACGATCCACGGGATGAGTCGTAGGCCGGTGCGGGTCGTGTGGACATGGGCGGGCCCACAGAGGGAGACACGGTGACGGGAGCCGAGCGGTAGATGGACCCTTGCTGTCCCGAAGACCGGGGCTGCGCACTGCTCGGCGCCGCCGACTGGACGGGGCGGGATTGGCTGGGCGCGACGCCACTCGCCGGCGTGCGAGACACGGGACTCGTCTGCGGACTGCTCCGAGGCGCGTAGGCAGGGGCCGCCGGAGTCGCGCTGCGACTGGGTGTGGCCGCTGAAGGCGCCGATCGGGTCGCCGGGCTGCGTGTTGGTGTTGCGGTCGAAGGCGCTGACCGGGTCGTGGGAGCCGACGGGCGGACGTCTCCACCCCCGGAGCTTGACCGGGTGACGGGAGTCGCCGGGACACGGTTCACGCGGCTCGGCTGGCTGGGCCCCGCTGTCGTCACCGGTGCGGGGCTGGTTCGTGCGGGTTGCGTCACGGCTCGATTCGCCTGCCCGGCAGTGGCCGGCGCCGGTGCGGCCTGC